>NZ_JBEOXI010000039.1:0-44695 GCF_040296465.1 Streptomyces sp. NPDC002130 | reverse complement strand
TGGGGAGTTGTGCTTGGCCTGGTTCTCGGCAAGCTCCTCGGCATCGGAGCAGCCACATACATCGCTGTCCGACTCGGAGCGGGCCGATTTCCGGATCCGCCGCCCTCACGGCCCCCGGCAACGGGCGCCCTGAGGGCCGGATCTCAGGCCTCGGCGCTGCTGCGTGTCACCGCTTTCCGCAGGAGCGGCCACACCAGCAGCAGCACGATCACCGCGTACACGGTCACCGCGAACGGCGTGTTGACCAGACCCGTGACACTGCCGTCACTGATCTGCAGGGCGCGCCGCAACTGCTGCTCGGCGTTCGGGCCGAGGATGACGCCGATCACGGCGGGCAGCACGGGCAGCCCGTAGCGGCGCATGCCGAAACCGATCAGGCCGATGATCAGCAGGATCACCAGGTCGATCACCTCGCCGCCGACGGCGTACGCGCCGACCGCCGCGAAGAACATGATCCCGGCGTACAGGTACGGCCGCGGGATGCGCAGCAGCTTCGCCCACACCGGCGCCAGCGGCAGATTGAGCGCGAGCAGCAGCACCATGCCGACGAACAGGGAGGCGATCAGGCCCCACACCAGGTCGGGCTCGCGCTCGAAGAGGAGCGGGCCCGGCTGGATGCCGTACTGCTGGAAGGCGGCCAGCATCACGGCCGCGACCGCCGTGGTCGGCAGGCCCAGGGTCAGCATCGACACCAGGGTGCCCGCCGCCGAGGCCGACGCCGCCGACTCCGGGCCCGCGACGCCCTCGATGGCGCCCTTGCCCCACTCGTCCTTGTGCTTCGACAGGCGCTTCTCCGTCACGTACGACAGGAAGGTCGGGATCTCCGCGCCGCCCGCCGGGATCGCTCCGAACGGGAAGCCGATGAACGGGCCGCGCAGCCACGACTTCCAGGTCCGGCTCACATCCCCGCGCCCCAGCCAGGGACGCCCCACCGGAATCGGCTCGGGCGGCCTGCGCCGCAGGTGCGCCGCCACCCACAGGGCCTCGCCGATCGCGAAGAGCCCGACCGCGACGATCACCACGTCGATGCCATCGGCCAGTTGCAGCGAGCCGAACGTCAGGCGCTGCTGGCCCGTCATCTGGTCCAGGCCCACCAGGCCCAGGGTGAGGCCGATCAGCAGGGAGGCGAGACCGCGGATGCGTGACGAGCCCAGCACCGAGGTCACCGCGATGAATGCCAGCACCATGATGGCGAAGTAGTCCGGCGCGCCGATGTCGACGGCGAGTTTCGCGACCGTCGGCGCGAGCGCCACCAGCAGCAGCGTGCCGATCAGGCCGCCCGCGAAGTGTCCGACGGCGGCCGCCGCCAGGGCCTGGGCGCCGCGCCCGGACTTGGCCATGGGGTTGCCCTCCATGGCCGCCACCACCGCCGCGCTCTCACCGGGCGTGTTGAGCAGGATGGAGGTGGTCGAACCGCCGAACATCGCGCCGTAGTAGATGCCCGCGAACATGATGAACGCGCCGATCGGGTCGAGCCCGTACGTCACCGGCAGCAGCAGTGCCACCGCCATGGCCGGGCCGATGCCCGGCAGCACGCCGATCGCCGTGCCGAGCAGCACACCGATCACGGCCCACAGGAGGTTGACCGGCGTGAGGGCCGTACCGAAGCCGTCCAGAAGGGAGTTGAAGGCATCCATGTCACAGCACTCCCATCAGCGGACCACCGGGCAGGGGCACTCCGAGCAGATTGTTGAAGACGGTGTAGGTGACGAGGGAGAGCCCGGCCGCGATGAGCGGATCGCGGTCGATCCTGCGGCTGCCCAGCGCGAAGGCCGCACCCCAGAAGAGCAGCGCGCCCGCGATGGGGAAGCCGAGCGGTTCGATCAGCACGGCCGCGCCGAGGAACACCCCGGCGAGCAGCAGCACGGTGCGCCAGTCGGCGGGCTCGGACAGGTCGATGTCCTCACCGCCCTCGGCCTGGCCCCGGCCGCCCCGCAGCACGTCCAGGGCGAGCAGGGCGGCGATGACCAGCAGGCCGGCGCCGACCACGATCGGCACGGTCTTCGGGCCGACCGGGCCGCGCTGGGCGATGTCGACGTCCATGGTGAGCGCGTCGGTCAGGACGAGGACGCCCAGTGCCAGCAGCAGGACGCACACGCCGAGTTCGGAGTGCTCCCGCAGCCATGAGCGCCGCTCGCCACCGGTCTCGGCGGGGGGAATGTCGGTCTGCGTCGTCACAGTCCCAGCTCCTTCAGCACCGAAACCACGCGCTTGTCCTCGGCGTCGAGGAACGCGCCGAACTTCTCGCCGGTGAGGAAGGCGTCGTCCCAGCCGTTCTGCTCCAGGGACCCCCGCCACTCGTCCGAGTCATGCAGCTCCTCGACGAGCTTCACGAGCTTGTCGCGCTCCCCGTCGTTCAGGCCGGGCGGGGCGACGATGCCGCGCCAGTTGGTGAAGTTCACGTCGTAGCCCGCCTCCTTCAGCGTGGGCGCGTCGAGCCCGCCGACGCGCTTCGGGCCGGTGACCGCGAGGAGGCGCAGCTCGCCCGCCTTGATCTGGTCCAGGTACTCGCCGACCCCGGAGACCCCGAAGGCGACCTTGTTGCCGAGGATCGAGGCGAGCAGTTCGCCGCCGCCGTCGAAGGGGATGTAGTTGACCTGCTTCGGGGGGATCCCGGCGGCCCGGGCCATCAGCATCGGCGCGAGGTGGTCGGGCCCGCCGGGCGACGAGCCGCCGCCCACCGGGAGCTTGCCGGGGTTCTCCTTCCAGGCGCCGATCAGGTCGTCGATCGTCTTGTACGGCGAGTCCTTCGCCACGACCACCACGTCCTGCTCCTCGGTGAGCCGGGCGATCGGCGTGGTGTCCTGGAGCGTCTTCGGCGCGTCGTTGGAGCGGACGGCGCCCACGACTCCGAGGCCCATGGACATGGCGAGCTTGCCGTTGCCGTGCTCGCTCACCAGCCGGCTCAGGCCCACCGTGCCGCCGGCGCCGGGCAGGTTGAACACCTCGATGTTGTGGGTGAGTCCGGCGTCCTCGGCGTTCTTCGCGGCCGTGCGGGCCGTGATGTCGTAGCCGCCGCCGGGCGTGTTGGGGACCATGAAACGCAGGCCGGGGATCTGTGTGCCGGTCTCGGAGCCGCTGCCGGTGGTCAGCAGCGGCGGTCCGACGAGCACGAGCACGGCGGCCCCGAGCAGGGCGAGGGGAGTGCGCAGGCGCACGAGTGCCACCACCTGTCGGTACGTCGATGCGGGTAGGGATACGCCCTGTGGGGGAGGGTGACGTGGGCCACATGGTGCCCGGGCTCCGGCGGGCTGTCTGCCTTCCGGAAGCAACGGAGGTTTTGGTCATTGCGGTCGCAGGAAGCGCCGCCACGTGCGAGCCGAACGCACGAGGGGCCCCGGCGCGTGCAGCGCCGGGGCCCCTCGATCAACGGTCACTGATCCGTGTGGACCTCCAGGGCGGTCCGCACGGCCGACTCCAGGGCCCCCTCGATCCACGCCGGTTTGACGGACGTGTGGTCCCCGGCGAAGTGCAGCGGCCCCTCACGCTCGGGGATGACGGGCAACAGCTCCGTGTGCTGCCCGGGCAGCAGCACCGACGCCTCCCCGTAGGCGTACGGGTCGCGCAGCCAGCTCTGGGTACGCCCGGCGCCGGTGTAGAACACCTCGATGCGCCGGCCGTAGACCTGCTGGAGACCGCACAGCGCGTGCGGATACCGCGCCTCGTCGTCCAGGGAGTCCCAGCGCAGGGCGTCGTCGGCCCAGCTGTAGGACGCCAGGACCACACCCCCCGCGCTGCCCGGGACCGGGTGGGACGGGTTGAACATGAAGCGGTTGGCGTTGTCCGACACCGAGCCGCCACCCACGACACCGGCCGCCTCAGGCTGGTCGCGGCCGATCGCGCGGTTCGCTGCGTAGTGGGTGCGCTGAGCCTGCGTGATGTGCCCGCCGGGCACCGAGGGGTGCGCGCCGAGCAGACTTCCGTCCGCGGGGGCCTTGCCGGTGCGGTAGGCGTCGTACAGGCCCGGGTCGACGGCGTTCAGCTCGCGCTTCCAGTCGTCCTCGTCGAACTGCCACCATCGGCGGCTGAACTCGAGCAGCACCTTGGTCGCGCTGTCGTAGTGCAGCTCGCAGACCGCGCGGCGCTTGCGGTAGGACAGGGGCGGGTCGATCTGCACATGGCGCAGCCCGGAGAACGGCACCGTGACCACGGCGACGTCGGCGGTGAACTGCTCGCGCACGACCGGGCCGTCGCGCCCCTCGGACACGGTGTCCACCCACACGTGCGGGCCCTTGCTCCGCACGTGCCCGCCGTCCGGGGACGGCCGGTCGGGGTGGTGGTACTGGATGCGCGTCACCCGGCGGTCGAACCGCACCTCCTTGCGCACGCGTTCGAGCAGGGCGTCCGGCAGTACGGCCGTGCCGCCCTCCAGCTCGTAGAAGGGCGTGTCGGGGCTGATGAGGGAAGAGCCGATGAAGCTGTGGATGAAGGACAGCGGGAGGCGTGAGGTGAGGTTTTCGAGGGTGCCGATCAGGTCGACGGTCCGTTCGTCGAGCCCCGCGTGCTCGGTGAGGAAGCGGAACATCGACCAGTCGCCGAACCGCTTCACCACCCGCGCCCAGCCCCGCAGCCGCTCCGGCAGCGGTTTGTCGACCCGCTTGCCGTCCCGGCCGACATAGCTGAACTCGTCGCGCACGGGGTCCAGCGCGGCACGCAGGATCGCCGCGGCGGGGGTGTCCCAGTGGGCCTTCGGGACACCGAAGGACCGGTTCACGCGCCGGGGAGAGCGGGCGTAGTCGGCGCGCCGCACGCGGATGCCGTTGACGTGGATCCAGGTGCGCGCGGCGGGACGTCCCTCCTCGTCGACGTCGACGTAGTGGAAGCGCCGCTTCTTCAGATCGAACCGGTCGATGAGTTCCATCACCAGCGGATGGCTGCCGGGGATGCGCATCGCGCCCGCCTCGGCGTACTGGCCGGGATCCGCGAAGGGCTGTCCGGCCCCTTCGTGGCCGCCCTTGCGGAAGGTCTTGATGCGGCCGCCCGCCCGGTTGCCGTTGGCTTCCAGGACGGTCACCCGGTGGCCCGCCTCCTTCAGCAGCCAGGCGGCCACCAGCCCGGACGGGCCGGCGCCGATGACGAGGACGTCCTTGGGACGGGTCCGTCGCGCCGGCAGTCCGTCTTTCAGGACGCGCCGGTAGCGCGGGACGAGGGGGCGGTCGTCGGAATCCAGGACGAGCAGGGCACGGGCGACGGCGAGGCACCTGTCGGAGTCGGCGCCGCGGCTGCGGTCGGGAGCGGCCGGGGCGAGCGGCGAGGCCGGCGCGGGCAGGGCCGTGGCGGTACCACCGGCCAGGGCCGTCGCGACCGTGGCCGTGCCGGCCACCGCCGCGAACTCCCGCCGGGAGAAACCACCGTCAGAGCGCACCACCGCGTGATCATCAGTCATGGCGATCTTTGTAACGGCGGACGTGACGGGCCGCCGCCGTTCGCCCGGGCGTTGCCCCTAAGGAGCGAATCAGGGGCAAAACCCTCACGCCACGGCGGACCCGCCCCCCACGGCATGCCGGGCGAACCCGAAGGAATGAATGCGCGGCGAACCGCGTCCGCCGCCGGGAACGAGCCTCCACACTGCCACTGCGTATCCACAACCGTGCTCTCCGGCCGTCCCGCCCGGCGCACCGCGCACGCGGCGCCGGCCGGCCGCACGAGAGCCCGGGACGACGGAGGGGGAAGGGTGGCGCAGCGGCGCACCGTGTGGGGTGAGCGGGTCCGTTACTGGTTCGACAGCACGCTGGCCCGCGGTGCCTCCGCCCTGGTCGGCTGGATGGCGCTGCTGTGTCTGGCCGTCGTCGTCCCGGCCAGCGCGCTTGTGGTGTGGACCGACCCGCACGCGCCGGAGTCCCTGCCGGACCGGCTGGCACAGGTGTGGCGCCTCACGGGGGAGACCCTGCGGCTGGGCGGGGCGACCGGCACGCCGCTGCGCGTGACGATGTCGGTGCTGCTCGCCCTGGTCGCGCTGCTGTACGTTTCGACGCTGGTCGGCCTGATCACGACGGCGCTCACGGAGCGGCTCACCGCGTTGCGGCGGGGCCGGTCGACCGTGCTCGAACAAGGGCACGTCGTGGTCCTGGGCTGGTCGGAGCAGGTGTTCACGGTCGTCGGCGAGCTGGTGGCCGCCAACGCCAACCAGCGGCACGCGGCGGTGGCGGTGCTGGCCGACCGCGACAAGACCGCGATGGAGGAGGCACTCGCCACGAAGGTGGGGCCCGTCGGCCGGACGCGGCTGATCTGCCGCAGCGGCCCCACCACCGACCCGGCCGTGCTCACCCTGACCAGTCCGGCGACGGCCGGTGTCGTGCTGGTCCTGCCCCGCGACGAGCCCGACGCCGATGCCGAGGTCGTCAAGACGCTGCTGGCGCTGCGGGCGGCCCTGGCCGGGGTGAAGAACCGCCCGCCCGTCGTCGCCGCCGTCCGGGACGACCGCTACCGGCTGGCCGCCGGCCTCGCCGCCGGCCCGGGCGGTGTCGTCCTGGAGAGCGACACCGTCACGGCCCGGCTGATCGTCCAGGCCGCCCGGCGCCCCGGGCTCTCCCTCGTCCACCAGGAGCTGCTCGACTTCGCCGGCGACGAGTTCTACCTGGTCGGCGAGGAGTCCCTGACGGGCCGCCCGTTCGGCGACGCGCTGCTGTCCTATCCGACGTCCAGCGTCGTCGGATTGATGCGCGGCGACACCCCGCTGCTCAACCCGCCGCCGCAGACGACCGTCGCCGCGGACGATCTGCTCATCGTCGTCTCCCGCGACGACGACACGGCCTGGCCGGGGGAGTGCGGGCAGTGGGTCGAGAAGGCGGCGATGGCCTCCGGGCCCGCGACGCCCGCGCGGCCGGAGCGGGTCCTGCTGCTCGGCTGGAACCGCCGGGCGCCGCTCATGGTCGAGCAGCTGCGCCGCCGTGCCCGGCCCGGGTCGGTCGTCGACGTGGTCGCGGACGGCGGCGAAGCGACGGTCCGGCAGGTGCGCGAGTCCGGAGCGCCCGACGGCACCGGCCTGGCCCTCACCCTCCACCCGGGCGACGTCACCCGCCCGGAGACCCTCCGGCGTCTGGACGTGCCCTCCTACGACAGCGTGATCGTCGTGGGCGAGGACCCAGCTCCCGGACAGCCCCCGGACCAACCCGACAACCGCACGCTCGTCACCCTGCTGTTGCTACGACAGCTGGAAGAACTCTCCGGGCGTGAACTCCCCGTCGTCACCGAGCTGGTGGACGACCGCAACCGGGCGCTGGCACCCCTCGGGCCCGGAGCCGACGTGATCATCAGCGGCAAGCTCATCGGCCTGCTCATGGCACAGATCTCCCAGAACCGGCACCTCGCGGCGGTCTTCGAGGAGCTGTTCTCCGCCGACGGCACCGGCATCCGCCTGCGGCCGGCCGGCGACTACGTGCTGCCCGGGTGCGAGACGGCCTTCGCCACCGTTGTGGCCGCGGCACGCGGGCGCGGCGAATGCGCCATCGGCTACCGCAGCCACGACGACGCCTCCACGAGTCCGGGTTACGGCGTGCGGGTCAACCCGCCCAAGTCCGAGCGCCGCCGCTGGACGGCCGCCGACGAGGTGATCGTCGTGGGGACGGACTGAGAGGGACGTTCCCTTTGCCTTCGCCAGGCACAAGCGATTCACGTGCCCGTGATCCTTGTGAAGAAACATGAAAATTCGACTGTGTGTTCGTCTATGTGCAGGGCACCAGAGGGAGCGGAGGTTGATAACTATGGTTCCCCTGCTTCTTGTTCTGCTGCTGGCCCTGGTCCTGTTCGGTGCGGGCTTCGCACTGAAGGCCCTGTGGTGGATCGCGGTGATCGTGCTGGTCCTGTGGCTGCTCGGCTTCGTGCTGCGTACCGCGGACAGTGGTGGCCGTAAGGGCCGCTGGTACCGCTGGTAGACCGATAGAGCGGTAGCGCGTCGGTGGCGAGCACATCGTCAGGAATGGGGTAGACGAAAGTGACCCGAAGCTCTCCCAGGAAAGGCGTTCCATTTCCATGGCCGACACGAAAGACGTCGTAGAACTCATTCTCCAGGACCACCGGCGCATGGAAGACCTCTTCCGTCGGATGCGGAGCGTCGAGGACGACCGGGCGGGTGCGCTGCGCGAGTTCGCGGACCTGCTGATCGCGCACGCGCAGGCCGAGGAGGCCAAGGTCTACCCGGCGCTCAAGCGGTACAAGAACATCGATGACGAAGAGGTCGAGCACGGCGAGCACGAGCACGACGAGGGCAACGAGGCCCTCCTGGAGCTCCTCGAGGTCGAGGAGGTCGGCTCCGAGGAGTGGGACTCGAAGCTCGAGGAGCTGGTCGAGGCCGTCACCCACCACGCCGACGAGGAGGAGCGCACCATCCTCAACGGTGCGCGGGAGAACGTGGCGATGGAGCGGCGCGAGGAACTCGGTCTGGCGTTCTGGCAGGAGCGTGAGCGCCAACTGAAGGCCGGGTGCGGTTCCGTGGAGAACGTGCGCAAGATCGTCGAGTCCTGACTCGGCCGGGCCGGCCCTGATGGTCACCGCTCGCGGGCGGTGACCATCAGGGCCGGTTCGCTTGTCGCGGTCCGGAAGGGGCGTGGTGGCAGTCCTAAGCGGAACGCTCGTCACCTGCGCGGAGAGCGGAGCGGATGCCGGCCGTGACCACGACGATCAGGCACAGGGCGATGATGGTCTCGGCCCAGAAGAAGGCGAACCAGTCCATCACGCAGCCGATCGGCGGTGCGCCGGGGGCGGTGTTGCGGAACGCGGCGAGCGCGAACAGCGTGGCGGCCATCCACGCGAGGGCCGGCCAGACCAGGCCCTGTCTGCGGGTCGTCAGAAACCAGGCTCCGAGGAGCACGGACGTCGCCAGCGCCCACATCACGACCATCATGAAGACCGCGAAGACGAGCAGGCTGCCCGACCGGGACAGCTTCAGCCCCAGGACGGCCTCCTGCCCCTGCCCCGGAGGTGGGGGTGTCACGGCGATGGAGAAGAGGGTGTCGTTGTTGGAGAAGAGCATCCGCACCGGCACCGGCTCGCCACCCAGCACCGCCCAGAACTCGATGTCGGTGTCATAGGTGTCGAACGGGTAGTCGCTGATCGACCCACCCGTGAGCGCGACCTGCACGTCCTTGGGCGCGAGCCGCTCGTGCGCCTCGAACGCCAGGTCACCGAGGGTCGCCACGGATGTCTGGAGGCGGAGACCGGCCACCGGGGCGGTCCCCTCCTCCTCGCCGAGAGCCCCGCGCGGGCGGACCCGCACCCGCAGGACGAGTTCTCTGGCCGCGGCGTCGACGCTCTGGGCGGTGACCTCCACGTCCACCCGGTCTGCGGCTCCGGATCCGACCGTGTGCACCGTGTCCTTCGCCTGCCGTTCGGTGAACTGCAGCCACGACCCCACGGACACCGCCACCAGGATGAGGACCGCCAGGGGAAGCAGGACGAGCAGGACGGACGTCCCGGAGCGGCGTGGGCCGGGCGACTGTGCGGGCGCGGCCATGGTGACTCCGACGAGGTGGGCGGGGCAACGGGCGTCCCGCCCGGCACCGGGAGCGGACCCTTCGCCCGTGCGGTCTGTGGGGGCGTGTCGGTCCGCCCTCCGGCACGGCGGACCGCGAAGTCACTCTTCGATCACAGACACACACTGTAGGTGCTGAGCGGTTCGGCCCCGCCCCACGAACCGCCGCACTGCCCAGCCGCCCGAGCCTCCCGCGCGCGCCGCGCAGTCGATGTGCGGGGAGAGGAGGAATACCGTTTCCATGGCGGTGGACGACAACCCGTATCTCCGCCCCGAGCTGGGACGATGCTCGGGCAGACCTTGTGCAGGTCGCGACAGGGGGGTTGTCCAGACATTCTCTCGCGCCTAGGGTCCCTTTCGAGTGCAAGCGCTTTCCAAGCGCCTGTCCGTTGGTTGCCCGAGGAGCGCCTCATGTCCTTGTCCCCCACCCGCCGCCGCGTGGCCGTCGTCGGCACCGGAGCCATCGTCAGCGGCAGTCACCTGCCCGCGCTGCGGGCCCACTCCGACCGGGTGGAACTGGTGGCCGCCGTCGACGTGGACCAGGAGCGCCTCGACGCCTTCCGCGAGCTGGCCGGTGAGCAGGTCGCCGGGTACACCTCGGTGGACGCGATGCTGGACGCCGTACGCCCCGACCTGGTCCTCATCGGCACGCCGCCCTCGCTGCACCGCGAGCAGACGGTGGCCGCGCTGAAGGCCGGCGCCTGGGTGCTGTGCGAGAAGCCGCTCACCCTGTCGCTCGCCGAGTACGACGAGATCGCCGCCGCCGAGGAGGCCTCCGGCGGGTACGCGTCGGTCGTGTTCCAGCACCGCTACGGATCCGGCGCCGTGCACGCCCGCGAACTGATCACCAGCGGCGAGCTGGGAGCCCCGCTGGTGGCGCACTGCCAGACCACCTGGCACCGGGACGCGGCGTACTACGCGGTGCCATGGCGCGGGAAGTGGGCCAGCGAGGGCGGCGGTCCGACCATGGGCCACGGCATCCACCAGTACGACCTGCTGCTGCACCTGCTCGGCGAGTGGGAGGAGATCCGGGCCATGGCCGCACGGCTGGTCCACGACACCGAGAGCGAGGACGTGTCCACCGCCCTGGTGCGTTTCCGCAGCGGCGCCCTCGCCACCGTCGTCAACAGCGTTCTCTCCCCGGACGAGGTGAGCCGCATCCGCATCGACTGCGCCGACGCCACGGTCGAACTCACGCACCTGTACGGCCACAGCAACGACAGCTGGGCCTACACCCCGGCCCCGCACGTCGCCTCCGAGCGGGCCACCGCCTGGCGCACCCCCGCGAGCGACGTGCCCAGCTCCCACACCGCCCAGCTGGGCACGCTCCTCGACGCCTACGACACCGGCACCCGGCCACCGGGCAGCGGCCACGACGCCCGCGCCACCCTCGAGTTCGCCGCCGCCCTGTACAAGGCGGCGTTCACCGGCCGCTCGGTGCACGCGGGGGAGATCGGCCCCGGCGACCCCTTCTACGAGGCCATGCACGGCGAGTATCCCGACTGGGCCCCCAAGGAGCGCGCATGACCATCCGCGTCACCCACACGCACGGCGAGGACATCGCCGTCACCGCAGGCGGCACGGAGATCCTCCGCTACGTCTACCGCCCCGACCCGGACCCCTTCGAGTCCCGCAAGCCCTACGCCCACCCCGTGCGCACCCTCTCGGGCCGCACCGTCACCGGCTACCGCCCGAACGACCACCGCTGGCACAAGGGCCTGCAGATGACGGCGAGCCATCTGTCCGGCCAGAACTTCTGGGGCGGCAACTGCTACGTCCACGGCCAGGGTTACCTCCCCCTGCCCGAGCGCGTCGGGTCGATGCGGCACGACGGCTTCGCGGACTTCACCGTCGAGGACGACCGCCTCGCCTTCACCGAGAACCTCACCTGGATCGAGAACGGCGGCGAGGAGTGGGCGCGCGAGGTGCGCGGACTGACCGTCCACGCGGTGGACGAGGAGGCCGGATCCTGGGCCCTGGACTGGTCGATCCGCCTCACCAACACCCGCTCCGAGCCCCTGGTCTTCGGCTCTCCGACCACCGCGGGCCGTGAGATGGCCGGCTACACCGGACTCCAGTGGCGCGGCCCGCGCGACTTCACCGGCGGCACGGTCTTCGCCCCGGACACCGACGCCGACGCGGGCAAGCTGATGGGCACCCAGGGCCCCTGGCTCGCCTTCACCACAGAGCACGACGAGGTCGACGGCCACTCGACCCTGGTCTTCGCGCACGCGCCCGAGAACCTCGACGGGACGTCCCCCATCCACGAGTCTCACTGGTTCGTCCGCTCCGAGCCCTTCCCGACGGTCGCGTTCTCCTGGGCGTTCTTCGAGGAGTTCGAGTTGCCGCCGGGCGAGTCCTTCGGATACCGGTACCGCATCGTCGTCGCCGACGGCGCCTGGGACCGTGACCGGGTCGGCACCCATCTGGAGGGCCTGCCGTGGTGAGCGAACCCGAGCCGACGGGGCTTGCGCACCCGCTGCCCGGCGCGATCGGCCTGTCCCACCTCAGCGCCTACGACTGGGAGGCCGCCGACGGCGTCTGCGGCGGCAGCCCGCACCTGCACCTGGTGTGCACGGAGGCGTACGTCGTCACCGGCGGCCGGGGCGCGGTCCAGACACTGAGCCCGGACGGCTACCGGGACATCCCCCTGGAAGCGGGCTCGATCGCCTGGTTCACGCCGGGCACCGTGCACCGCATGGTGCAGGGCGGCGATCTGCGCATCACCGTGCTGATGCAGAACAGCGGCCTGCCCGAGGCCGGGGACGCCGTGTTCACCTTCCCGCCCGAGGTGCTCGCCGACCCCGACCGGTACGCCGCAGCGGCCGCGCTGCCGCCCGGCGCGGGACCGGAGACGGCCGCGGCCGCCCGGCGCCGCAGGGACCTCGCCGTCGAGGGCTACCTCGTGCTGCGCGAGGCCCTCGTCGCCGGCGACAACGGCCCCTACCTGGAGTTCCAGCGGGCCGCCGCCCGGATCGTGCGCGACAAGGTGCCCACCTGGCAGGCCTTGTGGCGGGAGGGCGCCCTGGCCACCGCGGAACGCACCGGCGCCCAGCTCGACGCCCTCGCCGCGGGCGATCCCGCCTACCTCGGCGGGGCCACGGCCCACGAGGCCGCGCCCACCCGGCTCGGCGGCTTCGGCATGTGCGGCCGGCGCGACGAGTACACGCTGCCCGGCACCACGCTGCCGTACCAGGGGGAATAGCAGCAGGGAATTGAGGGGGGCTCAACCGAAACTCCGTCGAGAGGAGTGACCTCGGCATGCCCGGACACAGGACAAAGGGGTTCTGCGCGTCGGCCGCCGCACTGGCACTGTGTGCCGTGCTGGCGGGCTGCGGAGGATCCGGCGAGTCCGCGGGCGGCGGCAAGGTCGTGCTGCGCTACACGTGGTGGGGCAACCCCGACCGCGCGGAACGCACCGAGCAGGCCGTCGCGCTGTTCGAGAAACAGCACCCGGACATCGACGTGGCGACGTCGTTCTCCGGCTACGACGCCTACAAGCAGAAGCTCGCCACCCAGGCCGCCGGCGGTGACGCCCCGGACGTGATGCAGCTGGACTACCGCCAGATCGACCAGTACGCCTCCGGCGGGGTCCTGCTCGACCTGGCGAAACAGAAGTCCGTCCTGCGCACCTCCGAGATCGACCCGGGTCTGCTCGCCACCGGCCGCGTCGACGACGTCCAGTACGCGATCCCGCAGGGCCGCGGCACCGAGACCGTCGCCTACGACGTCCGGACGTGGAAGAAGTCGGGCGTCCCCCTGCCCGGCGAGAGCTGGACCTGGAGCCAGTGGGCCGACACCATGCGGGCCCTCGCGAAGAAGACCGGCAAGCCCGGGGCGACCGACCCCGGCCAGAGCGAGGACGCCTTCGAGGTCTGGCTGCGCGGCCGGGGCAAGGCCCTCTACACCGAGGACGGCGGACTGGGCTTCACCGCCGGCGACCTCACACGCTGGTGGACCTTCACCGACCGGCTGCGCCGCGAGGGCGCCGTCTCGCCCGCCGAGCAGACCACCCAGCTCGACGGCTCCGTCGAGAACACCCCGCTGGGGCGCGGCACGGCCGTCACCGACGCCAACTGGGACGCCCCGGCCAGCGGTTTCCTCGCCCTCGTACCCACGGGCGTCGCCCTCGCACCCATGCCGACAGGAGAGGACGGCACGCCCGGCCAGTACTTCAAGCCGTCGATGTTCCTCGGCGTCTCGGCGAACACCGGCCATCCCGAGGAGGCGGCCCAGCTCGTCGACTTCCTGATCAACGACCGGCAGGCCGCGAAGATCCTCGGCGCGAGCCGCGGCATCCCCGTCAACGAGACCGTCCGCGACGAGATCGGCCCGCAGCTCAAGGACTTCGACAAGACCATCGCCGCCTTCCAGGCGTCCCTGGAGGGCAAGCTCAAGGATCCGCCCCAGGCGCCGCCCTCGGGCGACAACGCCCTGCAGAGCACCTTCCAGCGCGACTACGACCAGGTGTCCTACGCGCGCATGTCGCCCCGCGAGGCGGCAGAGAACTACGTCACCGAGGCGAAGGCGGAGCTGAGGTCATGACCACCACCGCATACCCGCCGGAGGCGAGGCGCGCCCCGGCCGCCGCCCCGAAGCGCCGCCCCAGGCGTGAGCGCGAGGGCGCCGCCTGGGTGTTCCTCTCGCCCTGGGTGCTCGGCGCGATCGTCCTGACACTGCTGCCGATGGCCGTGTCGCTGTACCTGTCGTTCACCGACTACGACCTGTTCAACCCGCCCAAGTGGGTGGGCCTGCGCAACTACGTGCAGATGTTCACCGAGGATCCCCGCTACTGGCGTTCGGTCGTGACGACCCTGACGTACGTCGTCATCGCCGTACCCCTGCAACTCGCCCTCGCCCTCGCCGTGGCCCTCGCCCTGAAGGGCATGAAGCGCGGCAAGGGCTTCTACCGCTCCGCCTTCTACGCCCCGTCCCTGCTCGGCGCTTCGATGTCCATCGCGCTGGTCTGGCGGGCGGTCTTCAACGACGGCGGCACCGTGGACAACCTGCTCGGCACCGGTGGCTGGGTCAACAAGCCCGGCTGGTCCCTGCTGGCCGTGGCCCTGCTGACGGTGTGGCAGTTCGGCGCGCCGATGGTCATCTTCCTCGCCGGGCTCCAGCAGATCCCGGCCGAGCTGTACGAGGCGGCGGCGTGCGACGGGGCCTCGAAGGGGCGGCAGTTCCTGTCGGTCACCGTGCCGATGCTGTCGCCGGTGATCTTCTTCAACCTGGTCCTCCAGACCATCCAGGCCTTCCAGGTGTTCACGCCCGCCTTCGCGGTCAGCGCCGGCAAGGGCGGACCGGCCGACTCGACGCTCGTCTACACCATGTACCTCTACGACCGCGGCTTCGTCGCCTCCCACATGGGCTACGCCTCCGCCATGGCCTGGGCGCTGCTCCTCGTGATCGGTGTCGTCACGGCGGTGCTGTTCCGCACTTCACGCTCCTGGGTCTTCTACGCCTCCGAGGGGGACCGGTGACCTCAACGACCCTTGCTCACAAGCCCGTGCGGTGGGGCCGCGTCGCCGTGCACGCGGGCTGCCTGGCCGCGCTGCTGGTCATGCTCTACCCGCTGGCGTGGCTGCTGGCCACCTCGCTCAAGCCCGCCGACGAGGTCATCGCGAGCCTCAACCTGTTGCCCAGCCGCCTGGAGTGGTCGAACTACGCCACGGCCCTCGACGGCGTCAACGACGTCTCGATCTGGCGGCTGCTCGGCAACTCCCTGCTGATCGCGGGCGGCGCGGTCCTCGGCAACGTCATCAGCTGCTCGCTCGCCGCCTACGCCTTCGCGCGGCTCAGGTTCCGCTTCCGCGGGCCGCTGTTCGCGTTCATGATCGCCACGATCATGCTGCCGCACCACGCGGTGCTGATCCCGCAGTACATCATCTTCAACCAGCTCGGTCTGGTGAACACCTACTGGCCGCTGATCCTGCCGAAGTTCCTCGCCACCGAGGCGTTCTTCGTCTTCCTCATCGTGCAGTTCATGCGCAGCCTGCCGCGCGAGCTGGAGGAGGCGGCCCGGATCGACGGCTGCGGGCCCTTCCGCAGCTTCTTCCAGGTCGTGCTGCCGCTCACCCGGCCGGCCCTGATCACCACCGCCATCTTCACCTTCATCTGGACCTGGAACGACTTCTTCACCCAGCTCATCTACCTCTTCGATCCGGACAAGTTCACCCTCACCCTGGCGCTTCGCTCCTTCGTGGACGCCTCCAGCACCTCCGCGTTCGGCCCGATGTTCGCCCTGTCGGTGATCGCGCTGCTGCCGATCGTGCTGTTCTTCCTCGCCTTCCAGCGGTTCCTGGTGGAGGGCATGGCGAGCTCCGGACTGAAGGGGTGAGCGAGATGGCCACGAGGGACACGGGCGAGGTGTTCGGCCCGCGCATGACCCTGTTCGCCGACGTGCTGAGCGTCGGACTCGCCACGGCGGCGGCCTGCCTGCCCCTGGTCACGGTCCCGGCCGCGCTGTCGACGGCGTGCGCCGTGCTGCGGGGGGCGGGACTGGACCGACCCGTCACGGCGGGGCGGTACTTCGCCCTGCTGCGGCGGCGGTCGCGCGTCGGCGACCTGGCGGCGGGGGGCGTCGCCCTGGCGGGTCTGCTGCTGTTCGCCGCCGACCTCGCGCTGGCAGGCGCCGGACTGCCGGGGGCTCCGCTGTTCGCTGTGGCCGCCGCGGCGATCGGCGGATGCGCGGTGGTGGTCGGGCTGCGCGCCTGCGGGCGTCCGGAGTCGCTCACCGACTGGCGTGCGGCGGTGCGCGGGGCCGGCCGGGACGCCGTGGCGGACGTGGGCGGCAGCGGCCTGGTGCTGTTCGCCATGGCGACCGCAGCGCTGTGCGCCTGGATGCTGCTGCCGCTGGCCTTCCTCGCCCCCGGACCGCTGGCTCTGGCGCTCACCGCCGTCGACGTCCGCCGGTCCGCTGCCGTTCCCCTCCAATAACCCGAAATTCAGGAGCCATTGGGGCACATCAGGTGTGAGCACCGGGACGAGGTGGTCATCCTTTTGTCATGGACCTGCGGCTCGATGGGCGAGTCGCAGCCTCATGGAGGTGTGGGATGCACCGAAGACTCGCAACCGGTCTTGCCACTTCGACCCTGGCCCTCGTCACCGTCGTCGGAGCCGCCACGAGCGCGAGCGCCGCTCCCGCCGACAAGCCGCAGGTACTCGCGAACTGGACGCAGACCAGCGCGTCCAGCTACAGCTCCTGGGCCGCCGCCCGGGCCGACCAGGCCGCCTGGGCGGCGTACTCCTTCGACTGGTCGACCGACTACTGCTCCTCCTCGCCGGACAACCCGTTCGGCTTCCCCTTCTCGATGTCCTGCGCCCGCCATGACTTCGGCTACCGCAACTACAAGGCCGCGGGCACCTTCAGCGCCAACAAGTCCCGGCTCGACAGCGCCTTCTACGAGGACCTCAAGAGGGTCTGCGCGGCCTACAGCGGCGGCACGAAGACCTCGTGCACCAGCACGGCCTGGACGTACTACCAGGCCGTGAAGGCCTTCGGCTGACGGTCCGTCACCGCGAGGACACCGGGCGGCGGGGTGTGTCCCCGCGCCCGGCCCGCCGCCGCTCACCGGCGCAGGGCGCCGGCGATGCCGAGCCGCGGCCACGAACGGGCCGCCGCCAGGAGGGCCTGGGCCCTCGCGGACGGGGTGGCCGCTGCCGCCGCCAGGGCCGCTGCCGCGCTCGCGATGCCGAGGACCGCGCCCGCCGCCACGTCGCCCGGGTAGTGCACGCCCGTATGGACGCGGGAGTAGCCGACGGCGCTCGCCAGCGCGCCGAGCGGTACCGCCGCGGGCGGCAGGACCACGCCGACGGCGGTGGCGAAGGCGACCGCCGACGCCGTGTGCCCGGACGGGAACGAGGCGGAGGTCGGCATCTTGACGTGCCGGTCCACCGTCACCCTGGCCGCCTCCCGGTCCGGCCGCGCCCGGCGCACCAGGCGCTTGCCGAGCAGGTTGGCGGAGGCCGAAGCCACGGCGATCGCGCCGACGCCGGCGAGGGCGGCCTTGCGCGGTCGCTTCCCGGCCAGGGCCAGGCCGGCGGCGATGGCGAACGAGATCTTGGAGTGGTCGGCCGCGTGCGACAGGTGCCGCAGCGTCCGGTCCAGGGTCGGCGTGGGGGTGGCGGCCACCGCCGCGTACAGGGCGCCGTCCACGGCCCTGAGATCGCCGAACACGGCGCCCAGGAGCCGGCCGGGTCGGCTCGCGAAGTCCCGGGTGTGCTGAAGCGGACGGGGGGCGTCCGCGTCTGTGGTCGTCGGATCGGTCATGTGCTTCTCCCCGCAGTGGCCTTCCCCAGCAAGGTACCGGCTCACGCCCGGCGCACGCTCGGCGCCCCTGCGAGCCGGTACCTCCCGAGTGCCCAGACGGCGGACGACCACCCCGGTGAGCCGGAACACTGAGCACATGACACTGCTGCCCCGCCGGGCCCTGCGCGCACTGGAGCGTTTCCACGCCGCCCGACCCTGGGACCACAACGCCCACTTCCACCGCTGGATCCTGCGGCAGCTTCCCGGGCGGGTGGGCAGCGCCCTGGACGTCGGATGCGGCAGCGGCGACCTGGCCCGGCGGCTGGCCGGCCGGGCGCAACGCGTGCACGGGATCGACTCCGACCCGCAGATCACCGCCCGGGCGCGGGAGCTGACGCCGGTGTCCGCCGCGGTGACGTACACGGAGACCGACGCGCTGACCGGCCTGGGTGACCGGTCGTACGACGTCATCACCTGTGTCGCCGTCCTCCACCATCTGCCGTTCACCGAGGCCCTCGAGGCCTTTCGTGACCATCTCGCCCCCGGTGGCACCCTGGTGATCGTCGGCCTGGCCCGGGAGCACACGCCCGTCGACCACCTGCTCGGCATCGCGTCGATCCCGCTCAACATCCTCATGGCGTTGCTGAAGCACCGGGGCCGCCCGGTGCCCCGCCCGGTCTCGATGACCGCCCCCACTCGTCCGGCGGACCTGACCTTCTCCGAGATCGCGCGCGCGGCCCGGGCCGTCCTCCCCGGCGTACGCCTGCGCCGCCGTCTGTTCTGGCGCTACACGCTGGTGTGGCGGCGCCTGTGACCCGTCGGTGTCTCAGTCGGCCGCCCGGAAGGTGCGCAGCCGCAGCGAGTTGCCGACCACGAAGACCGACGAGAAGGCCATGGCCGCCCCGGCGATCATCGGAGTGAGCAGGCCGGAGGCGGCCAGCGGGAGGGCCGCCACGTTGTAGGCGAAGGCCCAGAACAGGTTCGAGCGGATGGTGCCGAGCGTGCGGCGGGCGAGCCGGATGGCGTCCGCGGCGGCCCGCAGATCGCCCCGGACGAGGGTCAGGTCGCCGGCCTCGATCGCGGCGTCCGTGCCGGTGCCCATGGCCAGACCCAGATCGGCCTGGGCGAGGGCCGCCGCGTCGTTGACACCGTCGCCGACCATCGCCACCGATCGGCCCTCGGCCTGGAGCCGCTTGACCACGTCGACCTTGTCCCGCGGGAGCACCTCGGCGATGACCTCCTCGATGCCCACCTCGCGGGCGACGGACCGGGCCACCGCCTGGTTGTCACCGGTCAGCAGGATCGGCGTGAGACCGAGCGCCCGCAGCCGTCCGACCGCCTCGGCGCTCGTGTCCTTCACCGCGTCGGCCACCTCCAGCACCGCGCGTGCCTGTCCGTCCCACGCGACAGCGATGGCCGTGCGCCCGGCGTCCTCGGCCGCCGCCCTGGCCCTGGCCAGGCCCTCGGGAAGCTCCATCGCCCAGTCGGCCAGCAGCCGCTCCCGGCCGACGAGCACCGCGTGGCCCTCGACCACGCCCTGCACACCGAGCCCGGGCACGTTGGCGAAGTCCTCAGGCGTGGGCAGCGCGCCCAGCTTCTCCAGTGCCCCGTCGGCGACGGCCCGGGCGATCGGGTGCTCGGAGGAGTGCTCCAACGCCCCGGCCAGCCGCAGTGCTTCGGCTTCTTCCGTGCCCTCGGCGGTGTGCACGGCCAGCAGCGCCATACGGCCGGTCGTGACCGTGCCGGTCTTGTCGAGGACGACGGTGTCGACCCGGCGCGTGGACTCCAGCGCCTCCGGGCCCTTGATGAGGATGCCGAGTTGGGCGCCCCGCCCGGTGCCCACCATCAGTGCGGTCGGCGTGGCCAGACCCAGGGCGCACGGGCACGCGATGACGAGCACGGCGACCGCCGCGGTGAAGGCGGCCGTCAGCCCGACGCCGTTGCCCAGCCAGAAGCCCAGCGTGCCGAGCGCCAGGGCGATGACCACCGGCACGAACACGGCCGAGATCCGGTCCGCGAGCCGCTGCGCGGCGGCCTTGCCGTTCTGCGCGTCCTCCACCAGCCGGGCCATCCGGGCCAGCTGGGTGTCGGCACCCACCCGCGTCGCACGGACGACGAGCCGCCCGCCGACGTTGATCGTGGCGCCGGTGACCGGGTCGCCCGCGCCCACCTCCATGGGGACGGACTCGCCGGTGAGCATCGAGGCGTCCACGGCGGAGGAACCCTCTTCGACCGTCCCGTCCGTCGCGATCTTCTCGCCGGGCCGGACCAGGAAGCGGTCGCCGGCCTTCAACTCCGTGACCGGGACGGTCTGTTCACGGCTGCCGTCCCGCAGCACCGTGACGTCCTTCGCGCCCAGCTCCAGCAGCGCCCGCAGGGCCGCGCCCGCCTTGCGCTTGGCGCGGGCCTCGAAGTACCGCCCGGCCAGGATGAAGGCGGTCACGCCCGCCGCGGCCTCCAGGTAGATGTTCCCGGCGCCGTCCGTGCGCTCGATGGTCAGCTCGAAGGGGTGTGTCATGCCCGGCGTGCCCGCGGTGCCGAAGAACAGCGCCCACAGCGACCACAGGAACGCGGCCGAGGTGCCCACCGAGATCAGGGTGTCCATGGTGGCCGCGCCATGCCGCGCGTTGGTGAACGCCGCCTTGTGGAAGGGCCACGCCGCATACGTCACGACGGGCGCGGCCAGGGTGAGCGACAGCCACTGCCAGTACTCGAACTGCAGCGCCGGGATCATCGCCATGGCCACGACGGGAACCGCGAGCACCACCGCCGTGATCAACCGCTCGCGCAGCGGCCGCAGTTCGTCGGCCTCTGCCGGGCCGGTCAGCTCGGCGGGAGGTGCGGGCTCCTCGGCGGTGTACCCGGTCGCCTCGACGGTCGCGATGAGGTCACCGACGGAGACGTCACCGGAGTGGCTGACCTTCGCCTTCTCGGTGGCGTAGTTGACGGTGGCGGTGACCCCGTCCATGCGGTTGAGCTTCTTCTCGATGCGCGCCGCGCAGGAGGCGCAGGTCATGCCGCCGATGGCGAGCTCCACCTCGGCGTCGGCGCCGGTCGTCGTACCGGTGCTCATGGCTCAGGCCCTTCCGGTCAGCTCGTAGCCGGCCTCGTCGACGACCTCCGCGATCAGGGCGTCGTCCGGTTCGGTGGCGCTGGTGACGGTGACACGGCCGGTGCCGGGGTCGACCTCGACGCCGCTGACGCCGTCCAGCTCCCCGATGACCTTGGTCAGTGTCGCCTTGCAGTGGCCGCAGGACATTCCGGAGACGGCGTAGGTGGTGGCGGGCATCGGGTGCCTCCTCTGGGCGATCCAACAGATGTGGTGCATACGGGGCGGGGGTATCTCCTCGCCGACTTCAGGTATACCCCTATGGGGTATACGCTGCAAGCGCCGGAATGACTTGACTCTATACCCCCTAGGGGTATGGTGAACTGCATGGAGTCCCCGCAGCCGAGCGGGAGGCCCGTATCTGAAGGAGCCGACGGCCATGAGCACCGGACTGAGGATCACCACCTTCGCCGCCGCGCTGGCGGCGACCTTCGGCGCGGCCTACGGCGTCGGCCAGGGCATCGACCCCGTCGTCGCCACCAGCCCCCCGGCACACGAGGACGACCACACCCGGCCCGGGCCGGAGGCGGAGAAGGGCGGCGGCCACGCCGGACACGACACACCCCCGGCCGGCGGACTGCAGATCTCCGAGGGCGGCTACACGCTCGACCTGGAAACCCCGCGCGTCACCGCGGGCAAGCCGGCCGACCTGCGCTTCACCGTCCGGGACGGCGGCAATCGCGCGCTCACCGCCTACCAGCGCGAGCACGACAAGGAACTGCACCTCATCGTGGCCTCACGCGACCTGGTGACCTACCGTCATATGCACCCCAACCGCGCCGCCGACGGCACCTGGAGCACCCCGGTGGACCTGCCCCGTGCGGGCGGCTACCGCGTCTTCGCCGACTTCACCCCGGCGAAGAAGGGCGCCGAAAACCTCACCCTCGGCGCGGACCTCGCCGCCTCCGGCCCGTACGAGGCCCGGCAACTGCCGCCCGCGAGCACCACGGCCCGGGTCGGCGGCTACGAAGTGAAACTGGCCGGCGCCCTGCGCCCGGGCAGGGCGAGCGAGCTGCAGCTGAAGGTCTCCCGCGACGGCAAGCCGGTCACCGACCTCCAGCCCTACCTCGGCGCTTACGGCCACCTGGTCGCGCTGCGCTCCGGCGACCTCGCCTACCTGCACGTCCACCCGAACGGCGAACCCGGCGACGGCACGACCAGGCCCGGCCCGGACATCTCCTTCACGGCCACGGCGCCCAGCTCCGGCTCCTACCGCCTGTTCCTCGACTTCAAGCACGAGGGCACGGTCCACACGGCGGCCTTCACCGTACGCGCCGGGGGAGCGGCGACCGCCTCCGATACCCCCGAGGGGCATGCGGAGGACGGCCACGGGCACTGAGCCGTCAGCCGAGCGCGCGGTCCAGGTTGAACGCCGCGCTGATCAGCGCGAGGTGCGTGAACGCCTGCGGGAAGTTGCCCTGCTGCTCCCCGGTGTGGCTGATCTCCTCGGCGTACAGGCCGAGGTGGTTGGCGTACGTGAGCATCTTCTCGAAGGCCAGTCGTGCCTCGTCGATCCGGCCGGCGTGCACCATCGCCTCGACGTACCAGAACGAGCAGATGGAGAAGGTGCCCTCGTCGCCGCGCAGCCCGTCGGGGCTGGAGCGGGGGTCGTAGCGGTAGACCAGCGAGTCGGACACCAGCTCCTCGGTGAGCACGTCCAGCGTCGACAGCCACTTCGGATCGGTGGGGGCGATGAACTTCGTCAGCGGCATCATCAGCACGGCCGCGTCCAGCACGTCGCTGTCCTCGTGCTGGACGAAGGCCCCGCGCTCCTCGGACCAGCCCCGGCTCATGATCCGCCGGTAGATCGTGTCGCGGCACTCCCGCCAGCGCGGCAGGTCGGCGGGCAGGCCGCGCCGGTTGGCCATCCGGATGGCCCGCTCGATCGCCACCCAGCACATCAGCCGCGAGTACAGGAAGTTCCTGCGCCCGCCCCGCGTCTCCCAGATCCCCTCGTCGGGCTGGTCCCAGTGCGCGCACACCCAGTCCACCAGCTCGCACACGTCGTCCCACTGGCCGCTGGAGATGGGCTTGGCCCACTTGTCGTAGAGGTAGATCGAGTCGATCAGCGCGCCGTAGATGTCGAGCTGGAGCTGGTCGGCCGCCGCGTTGCCGACCCGTACCGGCGCCGAGCCGTGGTGCCCCTCCAGATGGTCCAGGGCCCGCTCGGGCAGCTCGGTGCGTCCGTCGATGCCGTACATGATCTGCAGCGGACCGGAGACCTTGCCGTCGCCCGGGCTGATGTGCCGGGTCACGAAGTCCATGAACGCCTCGGCCTCCCCGGTGAAGCCCAACCGCAGCAGGGCGTAGACGCAGAACGCCGCGTCGCGCACCCACACGTACCGGTAGTCCCAGTTGCGCTCGCCGCCCAGCTCCTCGGGCAGGCTCGTCGTCGGCGCCGCCACGATCGCCCCGGTCGGCGCGTAGGTGAGCAGCTTCAGCGTCAGGGCCGAGCGGTGCACCATCTCCCGCCAGCGGCCCTTGTACCGGGACGCCGACAGCCAGCGCCGCCAGTACGCCACCGTCGCCGCGAACTGCTCCTCCGCCTCCGTGCGCGCACACCGGCGGGGCGTCACGTCGCCGCCGACCTTGTCCAGCGCGAACACCGCCGTCTCGCCCTCGGCGAGCTTGAAGTCGCCCCGCACGTCCGGCCCGTCCGCCTCCAGCGGCACGGTCGCGGTGAGCGCGAGTGCCAGCCCCTCGGTCTCGAACAGCGCGGTGTCGCCGGAAAGCCGGACGGTGTGCGGCAGGGAGCCGTAGTCGAACCGGGGCGCCACCCGCGTACGGAACGGGATCGAGCCCCGCACACACACCACCCGCCGGATCAGCCGGTGCCGCTCGGCCTCGGTGGCCCCGCCGCCCACCGGCATGAAGTCCTGCACCTCGCCGACCCCGTCCTCGGTGAAGAACCGGGTGATCAGGACGTTGGTGTCGGGGAAGTAGAACTGCTTGGTCCGGGCCGGCACCGACGCCGCCAGTTCGAAACAGCCACCGCGCTCGGCGTCCAGGATCGAGGCGAACACACTCGGCGCGTCGAAGGCAGGGCAGCAGTACCAGTCGATCGTGCCGTCGGTCCCCACCAGGGCCACACTGCGCAGATCACCGATCAGCCCGTGCTCCGCGATCGGCACGTACCGCCGCCCGCCCCGGTCCTGTGCCGCTCCGCCCATGACAGCCTCCCTGCCCGGTAGGCGCCTCAGCCCCAGCGTAGAACCGCCGACGGACGTGCGCTGTCGGACCGCCGCCGGACCGCCGCCGCCGGACGGCCGCCGTCAGACCGTGACGACCCGCAGCCCGGCCTCCTCGAAGCGCCGCACCGTCTCCGCGTCGGCCGCCGTGTCCGTGACCAGCGTGTCCACCGCCTCGGCCGCGCAGATCCGGGCGAACGCCCGCTGCCCGAGCTTGCTGGAGTCGGCGGCGACCACCACGCGCTCCGCCCGCTCGCACAGCAGCCGGTTGATCGCCGCCTCCGCCTCGTCGTGCGCCGCCGCACCGTGTGTGACGTCGAAGGCGACGACACCGAGTACCGCCACGTCGACCGTGATCTGCCCGAGCACCCCGTCCGCGAGCGGCCCGACCAGTTCGTAGGACTGGGCCCGCGCCACCCCGCCGGTCAGCACGATCTTGAACTGGGGCCGCACCGCCAGCTCGTTCGCGATGTTCAGCGCGTTCGTCACGACGGTCAGTGCGGGCGCCCCGGACACCAGGTCCCCGCGCACGGCCAGCGCTCGCGCCACCTCGGTCGTGGTGGTCCCCCCGGTCAGTCCGACCGCCTCGCCCGGCGCCACCAGCTCCGCCACCGCCTTGGCGATGCGCTGCTTCTCCGAGGCGTGACGGGCCGTCTTGTAGCGCAGCGGCAGCTCGTAGGACACGCCGTGGACGACCGCGCCGCCGCGGGTGCGCACCAGCATCTGCTGCTCGGCGAGCCCGTCGAAGTCACGGCGGATCGTCGCCGCCGACACCCCGAGCTCCGCCGCCGCGTCCTCGACGTCCAGCCGGCCGCGCTCCACGAGCAGTTCCAGCAGCGCCTTCCAGCGGGCGTCGCGCGACATCCGCACCTCCACGTCTCGATCTCCGGCGACCCTAGCGCACCTGATCCGGCCCGGATGCTTGATGATGCTTGAAAGGTGGCTATATCTTGCAGGAACAATCAGGTCGGCAGGACTCGTGGACCGGAGGGTGCGGGATGACGCATGTCGAGGACGAACTGACGAGTCAGCCCGAGTGCTGGGAACGCGCCGCGTCGGAAGCACCCCGGTTCCTGACGGCGCTGCCGGCGCCGGGGGAGCGGGTCGCGATCGTCGGCTGCGGCACCTCGTACTTCATGGCGCAGGCCGCCGCGGCCCTGCGCGAGGGCGCGGGCCAGGGCGAGACCGACGCCTTCGCCGCCTCGGAGTTCCCCCACGGCCGCCGCTACGACCGGGTCGTCGCCCTCACCCGCTCCGGCACCACGACGGAAGTCCTGGACCTGCTGACCCGGTTGAGGGGCGGCACCCGCACCACCGCGATCACCGCCGACCCGGACGCGCCCGTGATGACGGCCGCCGACGACCTCGCGGTCCTGGACTTCGCCGAGGAACGCTCCGTCGTGCAGACCCGGTTCGCGACCACGGCCCTCACCCTGCTCCGCGCCCACCTCGGCCTCCACCCCGGCACCGCCGTCACCGACGCGCGCACCGCGCTGACCGAGCCGCTGCCCGAAGGGCTGGTGGAATGCGGGCGGTTCACCTTCCTGGGACGCGGCTGGACCGTCGGCCTGGCCAACGAGGCCGGGTTGAAGATGCGCGAGGCCGCGCTGGCCTGGGCGGAGACCTACCCGGCGATGGAGTACCGGCACGGCCCCATCAGCGTCAGCACCGCGGGCACGGCGACCTGGATGTTCGGGGACGCGCCGGACGGACTCGCCGAACAGGTGCGCGGCACCGGCGCGTCGTGGATCGCAGGGCGCCTCGACCCGCTCGCCGAACTGGTCCGAGCCCAGCGCCTCGCGGTCGCCCTCGCCGCGTCCCGCGGACTGGACCCCGACCGACCGCGCCACCTCACGCGCTCGGTGATCCTCGCGCCCTGACCCAGGGCCTGTCGTCCGGACCGCGCCACGGGCAGTCGGCCCAGCACGCGCACGGCGACGACAGGCCGCAGCCGATGCCCCGCGACCTGACCCGGACAAGCAGGCCCCAGGAGACCCCGTGCCCCTCACCACCACCGGCGACCTCGTCACCCGCGCCGCGACGGCCGGCTCCGCCGTCGCCTCCTTCAACGTCATCACACTGGAGCACGTCGAGGCCGTCGTCGCGGGCGCCGAGTCGGTCCGCGCGCCCGTCGTCCTCCAGGTCAGCGAGAACGCTGTGAAGTTCCGCGGGGGTCAGCTGCTCCCGCTCGCCCGCGCGGCCGTCACCGCGGCCGAACGCGCCGCCGTGCCGGTCGCGTTGCACCTCGACCACGTGCAGAGCGACGCCCTGCTGCACCAGGCCGCGGACGCCGGTTTCAGCTCCGTGATGTACGACGCGGCCCGGCTGCCTTATGCGGACAACCTCGCGGCGACCCGGGCGGCGGTCGCCTGGGCGCACACCCAAGGGCTGTGGATCGAAGCCGAGTTGGGCCAGATCGGCGGCAAGAACGGCAGACCGCCGCTGGACGCGCACGCCCCCGGCGCCCGCACCGACCCCGACGAGGCACGGGCGTTCGTCGCCGACTCGGGTGTGGACGCCCTCGCCGTCGCCATCGGCAGCTCCCACGCCATGACCACCCGCACCGCCGCCCTCGACCACGCCCTGCTGAAACGCCTGTCGGCCGCACTGGACGTCCCACTCGTCCTGCACGGATCCTCCGGCGTCCCGGACGACGAACTCACGGCGGCCGTGGCGGGCGGCATCACCAAGGTCAACATCGGCACGGCCCTGAACATCGCGCTGACCGGAGCGATCCGGGAGTTCCTCACCGACCGTCCCGAGGCGGTCGACCCGCGCAGCTACCTGACCCTCGCGCGGGATGCGATGACACGAGCGGTGGCGAGGACTCTCAAGGCCCTCGGCACCGCTACCGCTTGACGGCCTTCAGCACGACGAACTTCGGGTCGCTCGCCACGAGCCGGCAGTTGCCGAACAGCTTCCGCAGCTTGACGTGGTAGCCCAGGTGCCGGTTGCCGACCACCCACAGCTCCCCGCCCGGCCGCAACGCGCGCCGCGCCCCCGTGAACATCCGCCGGGCCGTGGCGTCCGTCGTCGCCTGGTGGGAGTGGAACGGCGGGTTGTTGAGAACCAGATCGACACTGCCGGACGGCACGCCCGCCAGCCCGTCCCCGACCCGGAACTCGGCCTGCCCCGGCACACCGTTCGCCTTGTACGTCGCCTCCGCCGAGGCCACGGCCTGGAACGACTCGTCGACGAACAGCACCTCGGCCCCCGGGTCGGCCAGCGCCACCGACGTACCCACCACGCCGTTGCCGCACCCCAGATCCACCACCCGGCCGCCCCGCCCCTCGGGCAGATGGCGGAGGAAGAACCGCGTCCCGATGTCGAGCCGGTCGGCGCAGAAAACCCCGGCGTGGTTGACGACGGTGCCGTGCGCGGCGGGGCCGATGCCGTCCGGCAGCGTGTAGACGTACGGCCACGGGTTGGCGGGCCGCTCCAGCGTGGGGTCCGGCGTGCAGAAGATCAGCCGGGCCTTCTTCTCGGCGAGGGAGGTGCGCGTCGGGCCGAGGATCCGCTCGAACAACTGGAGCGTGGAGGTGTGGATCTCCTTCACCATGCCCGTACCGACCACGACCGTCCCCGCGTGCACCGCCGGCGCCAGCCGCAGCAACTGGTCCTCCAGCAGCGCCAGGCTCTTCGGCACCCGCACCAGCAGCACGTCGACCCGCCCGGGCGGCGGATCCTGCGTGGTGAGCAGCCGCACCGTGCCCGGCTCCACCCCGGCCCGCGCGAGGTTGGCCCGGGTCGCCTCCTGCGCGAGCCAGGAGTCGGTGATCTGCACCGGCCGGTGCGCCGCGAGCGCCGTGACCAGCGCACCCCAGCGGTCCCCGACGACCACGACCGAGCCGTCCAGCGGAACCCGCTCCGCGGCCAGATGCCTCAGCAGGTACTCGTCCGAGGCGTCCCAGGCACGCAGCCGGTCGCGCGGGTCCTCGGGGAAACGGGTCAGCGCCGGCTCGCCCCACGGCGTCGTCATACGGTCGTCCATCGTGCGACCAGGCTAGCCGAGCCGCAGCTCAGGGCGTGTCGGGCACCATGGAAGGCATGGACGCCGAGCTGTTCCCCAGGGCCCGTACGCAGGTCGCGCCCGGCGCCGTGCACCTGCCCGACTGGCTGGACGCGGAACACCAACGGGCGCTGCTCGACGCCTGCCGCGACTGGGCCCGGCCACCCGCCGGGCTGCGCACGGTCCGCACCCCCGGCGGCGGCACCATGACAGCCCGGCAGGTCTGCCTCGGCTGGCACTGGTACCCGTACGCCTACGCCCGCACGGTCGCCGACGGGGACGGCGCCCCGGTGAAGCCGTTCCCGCCGTGGCTCGGCGAACTGGGCCGCCGGGCGGTCCGCGACACCCTCGGCGGACCCGCGCCGGACTACGACATCGCACTGATCAACTTCTACGACGCCGACGCCCGCATGGGCATGCACCGCGACAGCGACGAGAAGTCGGACGCCCCGGTGGTGTCGCTCAGCCTCGGTGACACCTGCGTCTTCCGCTTCGGCAACACCGCGACGCGCACCCGGCCCTACACCGACGTCGAGCTGCGCAGCGGCGACCTGTTCGTCTTCGGCGGCCCCTCCCGCCTCGCCTACCACGGGGTCCCCCGCATCCACCCCGGGACGGCACCGCCCGGGCTGGGGCTGACCGGGCGGCTCAACATCACGCTGCGGGTCAGCGGCCTCCGGCACCCGGCGGACAGCGACCCCGGCCGCACGGCGGGGCCCGGCGGGCACGCTCGGCCACCAACCCGGCGGATCATGGGAGACTCGCCCTCATGAGCGGGAAGGCGGACCCCCGGCAGGCGGGGAACGGGAGCACTTCGAGAGCGCGGCTGGACCGGGGACGAGGAGCACTCGGACCCGCGCTGGAGCTCGTCCACACCGGACGCGCCCCGACCCGGGCCGTGCTCACCGCCGAGCTCGGGGTGACGCGGGCGACCGCCGGCGCGGTCGCCGTCGAGCTGGAGGCACTCGGCCTGATCCGCGTCGACGCCCGGCCCGGCGCGGCGGCCGGCTCGCAGGGCAGGCCCTCCCACAGACTGGCCGTCGCCGACGACGGGCCCGTCGCACTGGCCGCGCAGGTGCACGCCGACGGCTTCCGGGCGGCACTGGTCGGACTCGGCGGCCGGATCGTCGCCACCGCGCCCGGCTGCGAGGTCGTCGACGCCGACCCGGCCAAGGTGCTCGCCTCGGTCGTCACGGCCGGTGCCGAACTGCTGCGCACGACGGGACTGCGGTGTGTGGGCGCGGGCCTCGCCGTACCGTCCGCCGTCGCCGAACCCGAGGGACTGGCGCTGAACCCGCTCCACCTGGCATGGCCCGCGGGCGCCCCCGTGCGGGACATCTTCGCCGAGCAGGTGCGCGCGGCCGGCATCGACGGGCCCGCGTTCGCCGCGAACGACGTCAACCTCGCCGCGCTCGCCGAACACCGGCACGGCGCCGGCCGAGGCGCCCGCGACCTGCTGTGCGTGGCCACCGGCCACCGCGGAGTCGGCGGCGCGCTCGTCCTCGACGGCCGCCTCCACCGGGGCAGTTCGGGCCTCGCGCTGGAGGTCGGGCACCTCACCGTGCACCCCGAGGGCCGCCCCTGCCACTGCGGCAGCCGCGGCTGCCTCGACGTGGAGACCGACCCGCTGGCCTTCCTCACGGAGGCCGGACGCGAACCGGGCCCCGAGGTGTCCCTGCTCCAGCAGTCCATCGACCTGATCCGCCACCACTACGACGACCCGGGCGTCCGCACCGCCGCCGAGGCCATCGTCGACCGCCTCGGCCTCGGCCTCGCCGGTCTGGTCAACATCCTCAACCCGGACCGCATCATCCTCGGTGGCCTGCACCGCACCCTCCTCGAGGCCGACCCCGGCCGCCTGCGCGCGGTCGTGGCCGACCGCAGCCTGTGGGGCCAGAGCGGCGGTGTCCCCATCCTGCCCTGCACCCTCGACCACAACAGCCTGGTCGGCGCGGCGGAACTGGCCTGGCAGCCGGTCCTGGACGACCCGCTGGGGGCGCTGGCCCCGCGGGCGTGACCGGCCGCCGGGCGCGAGGCCGCGAGAGTGACGCCACCGGTATCAGGCTTGTCCGCGCCGCTTCCGGGAAGGCGCGCCGCTGAGCGGGCAGGCTGATCCGCAGGCAGTCCGCCCGCACCGCACCACCGAGGAAGTTGACGCAATGACCGACACACTCACCGTGAGCGTCCTGGGAACCGGCATCATGGGCGCCGCGATGGCCCGCAATCTCGCCCGGGCCGGACACACCGTCCACGCCTGGAACCGCACCCGGGCCAAGGCCGAGCCGCTGGCCGCCGAGGGTGTACGGATCGCCGACAGCCCCGCGCAGGCGGTCCAGGACGCCGATGTCGTCCTGACCATGCTCTACGACGGCCCCGCCGCCCTGGACACCCTGCGCGAGGCCGTCCCCGCCCTGCGCCCCGGCACCGTCTGGGTGCAGTCGACCACCGCGGGCATCGAGGGAGTCGCCGAGCTGGCCGCCTTCGCCCGCGAACACGGCCTGGTCTTCTACGACGCCCCCGTCCTGGGCACCCGCCAGCCCGCCGAGGCCGGGAAGCTGACCGTGCTCGCGGCCGGCCCCACCGAGGGCCGGGACCGGGTGACGCCGGTCTTCGACGCCGTCGGCGCCCGGACCGTGTGGAGCGGCGAGGACGGGGCGCTGGCCGGTGCCACCCGGCTGAAGCTGGTGGCCAACAGCTGGGTCCTGGCCGTCACGGCCGCCGCCGGTGAGGCCCTCGCCCTGTCCAAGGCCCTCGGCGTCGACCCGCACGGCTTCTTCGACCTCGTCGCCGGCGGTCCCCTCGACATGGGCTATCTGCGCGCCAAGTCCGACCTCGTCCTCGAAGACAGGCTCACACCGCCCCAGTTCGCGGTGGGCACCGCCGCCAAGGACGCCCGGCTCATCGTTCAGGCCGGCGCGGAGAACGGTGTCCGCCTGGACATCGCCGAAGCGGCCGCCGCCCGTATGGAGCGTGCCGCCGCCCAGGGCCACGCCGACGAGGACATGGTCGCGGCCTACTTCGCCAGCTTCGACGAGAAGACCGACTCCTAGGAGGTTCTCCCATGTCCAAGCCGCCGCTGCCGCCCGAGGCCGAGGCCCTGCTGAGCAAGCCCAACCCGTGCGTCATGGCCACCCTGCGCTCCGACGGCGCTCCCGTCTCCACCGCCACCTGGTACGCGTGGCGGGACGGCCGTGTGCTGATCAACCTCGACGAGGGCCGGGTACGCCTCAAGCACCTGCGCCGCGACCCACGCGTCACCCTCACCGTCCTCGCCGGCGACGACTGGTACACCCATGTCACCCTCATCGGCCGCGTCACCGAGATGCACGCCGACGAGGACCTGGCCGACATCGACCTCCTCGCCCGGCACTACACCGGCAAGCCCTACCCGGACCGTGTCCGTCCCCGGGTCAGTGCCTGGATCGAGGTCGACCGCTGGCACGGCTGGGGCTCGATGAAGGACAGCGACCAGGCCGGCGGCTGAGGCCGGTCACCGCGCCGGTCAGCGCCACTCGGTCCCGAACGCCCGGCCCGGGTTCTCCGTGAGGATGCGCGACACCAGCTCCTCGCCCACGGCGTGCACGAGCCGCGGCCGCACCCGGCGCAGCAGGTACGGCATGCCGGGGCCGCCGTCCACCGAGCGGGCGGCGGCCGTCGTGGTGTCCGCGCCCAGCAGCAGCCGCTCGCCGAACCCGGCGTCCGCGAGGGCCCGTACGGCGTCCGGCATACGCCAGTCCGTGGCGTGGTGGGCGAGGGACGGCCCGTCGAACGCCAGATAGCAGCCGTACTCCGCCGCCTGCCGGTGCACCACCAGGTCGGGGGAGCGGTTGAGGTGCCCGAGCACCACCCGCTGCGGCGGCACCCCCAACTGCCCGCACAGCAGGTCCAGTACGTCCAGCGCGCCGGTCCCCATCTCCAGGTGCACGGTGATCGTCGCGCCGGTGGCGTGATGCGCCTCGGCCGCCGCCGTCATGGTCCAGCGGGCGTGCGCGTCCAGGGCGTGGAAACCGCCCGCGACCTTGACGAGCCCCGCCCGCACGCCCGACGGCCCGATGCCCTCGGTGAGTTCGGAGACGAAGACCTCGGCGAGCCGGCTGCGCAGCCCCGCGAGAGTGTCCTCGTCGTAGTGCACGGCCTGGTGCAGACCGGTCGCGGCGACCACGTGCACACCGGTCTCCCGGGACAGCGGCGGCAGATCGGCGACCCGCCGCCCGAGCCCGTACGGCGTCCACTGCACGACGGCCCCACCGCCCTGCTCCCGGAACGCCGCCAGCTCCGCCCGCGCCGCCGCCACGCTGCGCAGCTCCTGGCCGGGCAGCCGTGGACTGCCGAAGAACAGATGGTCGTGGGCGTCGCACACCCCCAGGTCCGCTGGAGGCACGTCCCCCAGCACCGTGCGGACGGCGCTCACCACTGACGTCCCCGGGGCAGCCGGTCCCGGCCCGGCGTGGACAGGCGCAGCACCTCGAAGACGTCACCCTCGGCCTCGGGCGGCGCGTCCTGTTCCCAGAGGGAGAAGTGCACCAGCTCCCAGCGGCTGGTGTCGACGGCCGCGGCGGCGAGCAGGGCACCGTCCTGCGCCGCCAACCGCCCGGCCTCACCCACCGCCTCCTCCACGGCATCGGCCAACGGCCCGTCGTCCGGCACCGGTCGACGCCGCCGCACCGCGAACCGCGCGTGCGTAGCGCCCCCTTCCTCGTACGCGAGCCCCGTCCACTGCCGCGCCGACGGCCGCCCGAAGTCGTCACTGAGCCCCTGGAAGGGGCCGCCCCACAAAAAGGCGTTCATGCCGTCGACGGTGTTCCAGAGGTAGAAGGGCGCGTACTGGTTGACCGGCGAACCGCGCAGCCCGCGCTCGCGCATCAGATAGGCCTTGAGGCCGAGCCCGTCCCAGTCGTCGAGCAGATGACCCCGGCGGGCGACGCGGTCGCGGATGATGCCCATGTCATAGCACGCGGGCAGGGTGAGCTCGTACTGCATGGCGTGCATCGAAGTCTCCTCAGCAGGGCCGGGGTGCCAGCAGGGAGAGCAGGCCCCGGACCCCCGCGTCGAACGCGGCGGGGGAGCCGGAGGCGCGGGCGAGGACGTAACCGCCCTGGACGGTCGCGACGACCGCCGCCGCGATCTCCCCGGCGTCGAGGCCCGGCGCGAACTGGCCCTGGTTCTTGCCCTCTTCGAGGATCCCGGCGATCCGCCCGCGCAGCCAGTCGAGCGTCTCGTCGACCGGCGCCCGCAGTTCGGCGCTCGCGATCACGTCCGGGTCCATCGTCAGCCGGCCGACCGGGCAGCCCCGCAGCACGTCCCGCTCGCGCCGCAGGTACGCCTCGATCCGCTGATACGGCGTGCCCGGCCCGTCGAGTACTCCCGCGGCGGTGGCCCGCATCTCCTCGGCGGTCCGCCGGATCGCGGCCAGGGCGAGATCGGGCTTGCCCTTGAAGTGGTGGTACATGCTGCCCTGTCCGGCGTCCGCGCGCTCCAGGATCGCCTTGGGGCTGGTGCCCACGTAGCCGCGCTCCCACAGCAGTTCACGGGTGGACTCGATCAGCCGTTCCGGGGTGCTCATCCCGCCACTGTACATACCAGTAGTTACAGAAGTCGAGGGCGCACGAAACACTCGGGGGCCGCCCGCCTACTCCCCGCGGGGTACGCACGGTGCCGCTGGCCGTACGACGACCGGGGACCCCTCGCCGGACGACTCTCGAAAGCGACACACGACACGAAGCGATCGAGGAGTGGGACGACATGCAGACCCTGGCGAATTTCGGTGACGGTGGCGGGCCCGGCCCGTGGATCCTGCTCTTCCCGGTGATCTGGGTGCTGGTGATCGGCGGCGGCATCGCGCTGCTGCGCCGCACCGTGTGGCGCGGACGCCGCGGCGGCCCCGGTCGGCGGCCCACCGTCGGGAACGACTCGCCCATCGCCATGCTCGGACGCCGTTTCGCCTCCGGCGACATCGACGAGGACGAGTACTGGCGCCGACTGTCCGTGCTGAACGAGGAGTTCGGCCACAAGGGAGGCGTGGGCTGATCACGTGCGGCCGGCACCTCGCCGGGCAGCGGCCGGCCCGGCGCGCGGCACGCCGGGACGAGCCGCGCGCCGTCGCGTCACAGTGGCAGCGGCGTACACCCCGGGAGCGCACCCGACGGCGTACGCCCCCGGCGCGCCAGGGGGGACGGTGGTCACCGCCCGGTCAACCGGCAACGGCGGACCGGGCGGGAGCATGGTCGGGCCGGAGCCCGTCGATGGACGCCCCGACCTCGGCGAACCGGCGCTCGGGCTTCTCCTGCACCGTGCGCCGCGTTCGGAGCGACGGCGCCGTCATCACGGGGGCGGACGTCGGCAGGGTGAACCACACGACCTTGCCGGACTCGCCGTCCGGCCGGACGCCCCAGCTCTCGCTCATGGCGGCGACCATGGCGAGCCCGCGCCCGCAGGTCGCCATCGGTGCGATGTCGTGAGGGTCCTCCACCACGGGCATGCGTGGATCGCCGTCGCGCACCGAGACCATGAGCCGGTCGAGCAGCAGCTCTATCTCCACGGTGCACGTCTTGTCGGGCTGGGCATGCCGGTGGACGTTGGACAACAGCTCCGTCACGCCGAGCGAGGCCCGGTCGATCAGGGGATCCAGATGCCAGTAGCGCAATTGCGCAGAGACGATTCTGCGGACCTGGCCGATCCGCGACGGCAGGGCTTGGAGCTCCACCGTGCAGTGCCTGCTTGGGTAGCTGATCACGGCTGCGACTCCCCGACGTGAGGTCCGGAAGAACACGGGATTCGGATCCAGCAGGGCGCCTGCGTGACACTGCCGCCTGCTGTCGTGGCCGGCGGGCTGGTTCGCAGCGTTATCGCCGGTAAACCCAGAGTGACGTGAGACCAGAGTGACGCAGGGGGTGAGGTACCGCAACTCGCGGACATCTCAGTCGCCACGCCCCGCTGCCCTGCGCACGGCCTCGATGAAGCGCCGAGCGGCCGGCGGGCCCGGCTCTCCCGGCGCGGGGTCGTTCTCGCCCAGGGTGAGCAGGTACCGCTTGCCGTTGAGATCCGCCGTGGCCCGGTCATCGGGGCCGAACCAGGGCTTGGAGGCGCGTACGGCCTGCACCGGCGCGCTGTCGATCTCGCTGCCATAGCTGGTCAGTAGCTCGAGCCGGCCGTCGTTGATCCGGACCTGTCCGGCCCGGGTGAGCGAGCGCAGCCGCTTCCCGATCCGCACGCCCGTGGCCCTGAACTCCGGCTCTCCCATGCCACCCGCCCCCTGGTGCGCGTCGGTGTACCGGCTCGCTCCGCGCGATGCCCGGTACGGGCTCGTGTCCTGTTCCAGTGTGCCCCGTCCGCAGGAGTGCTCCCCTCCGGGTGGTGCGTCGTGCCCGGTCAGGACCCCGGCCCGGCACCGCGGTGTACTCCGCCGGCCTTTCTCCCGGGGTGCGGTGCCCGTGCCCGGAAGCCTGCTCCGGAAGACGCGTCGTACCCCTGCGGTCACCCCGTCCGGGGCCTTGGTCCCGCCGTGCAGTCTGCCCCCGCCCGGCGCCGAGCACCAGTGCCCGCGCCCCCCTCGCCGGGGGGCGCCCGCAGCACGCCCGTCAATGCGCTCCCGGGACCACGCGCCCCCTTGCCCCAGCTCTGCTCCTGGGGGCGCTTTGGGGGGCTCAAAGGTACGTTTATGCAGGTGAGAAGCGTGCGCGAGGCGCCTATGATCGGAGGTGTCGGCCGCGCGACGCGTCGTCGGCGCGCAGCGTTAGGAGCCCCCGTGAGCACTTCCCCCCAGACCCGGACCGGCGTGACCCTCGACGTCGACCAGAGCGACGCCGCCTACCGGACGTGGCTCAAGGAAGCCGTCCGCAGAGTCCAGGCCGACGCCAACCGCTCGGCCGACACGCACCTGCTCCAGTTCCCCCTGCCGGAGCGGTGGGGCATCGACCTGTACCTGAAGGACGAGTCGACCCACCCCACCGGCAGCCTCAAGCACCGCCTCGCCCGTTCCCTCTTCCTCTACGGTCTCTGCAACGGCTGGATCCGGCCGGACCGGCCGGTCATCGAGGCCTCCAGCGGTTCGACGGCGGTCTCCGAAGCGTACTTCGCGAAGCTGATCGGCGTGCCCTTCATCGCCGTCATGCCGCGCACGACGAGCGCCGAGAAGATCCGTCTCATCGAGTTCCACTCCGGCCGATGTCACTTCGTGGACGACCCTCGCTCGATGTACGCGGAGTCCGCCCGCCTCGCGGCCGAGACCGGCGGCCACTACATGGACCAGTTCACCTACGCCGAACGGGCCACGGACTGGCGCGGGAACAACAACATCGCCGAGTCCATCTTCCGCCAGCTGCGCCTGGAGCGGTTCCCCGAGCCGGCGTGGATCGTCGCCACGGCGGGCACCGGCGGTACCTCCGCGACCCTCGCGCGCTACGTCCACTACATGCAGTACGACACCCGCGTCTGCGTGGCCGACCCCGAGAACTCGTGCTTCTTCGAGGGCTGGACCACCGGCGATCCGGACGTCACCTGCGACTGCGGCTCCCGTATCGAGGGCATCGGCCGGCCCCGTATGGAACCGAGCTTCGTGCCCGGCGCGATCGACCGGATGATGAAGGTGCCCGACGCGGCCAGTGTCGCCGCCGTACGGGCCCTGGAGCGCGCCATCGGCCGCAAGGCCGGCGGCTCGACCGGCACCGGGCTGTGGAGCGCGCTGAAGATCGTCGCAGAGATGGTGTCCGACGGCCGGCAGGGCAGCGTCGTGACTCTGCTGTGCGACCCGGGGGACCGGTATCTCGACAAGTACTACTCGGACGCCTGGCTGGCCGGCCAGGGGCTGGACATCGAGCCGTACACGGCCGCGATCGACTCTCTCCTGAAGACGGGCGTCTGGCCCGACTGAGCCCGGGCTCTCGGCCCCGCGGCCGCCGGGCCCTCCTGGGCGGGAGCGGGTGACCCACGGTGCGTCACCCGGTCGAGGGGCCGTCAGATGTCTTCGGCGTCCTCGGGCTCCCCGGCCACCACCAGCCGCCGCAGATGGTCCGCGACCACCCCGCGCGCCTCTTCCGGCAGGCCGGCGTCCGTGACGAGCGTGTCGACCCGCTCCAGCGCGGCGAAGGAACTCAGGCCCACCTTGCCCCACTTGGTGTGGTCCGCGACCACGACCACTCGGCGGGCCGACTGTACGAGCCGCCGGTTCGTCTCGGCCTCCGCGAGATTCGGCGTCGACAGGCCGGCCTCGACCGATATGCCGTGCACCCCGAGGAACAACAGGTCGAAGTGGAGCGCCGCGATCGCCTGGTCGGCGACGGGCCCCACGAGCGAGTCGGAGGGCGTGCGCACCCCGCCCGTCAGCACGACCGTGGCCGCGCCCTGCCGCGGGCCCGAGGTGCGCTGCGCCGCGTGGAACACATCGGCGACCCGCACCGAGTTGGTGACCACCGTGAGGTCCGGTACGTCCTGCAACTGGTGCGCCAGTGCGAACGTCGTCGTACCGCCCGACAGCGCGATCGCCGCGCCCGGCGCGACCAGCTTGGCCGCGGCGCGTGCGATGTCCTCCTTGGCGGTGAGCTCCAGACCGGACTTGGCCTCGAAGCCGGGTTCGTGCGTACTCGCCTCGACCACCGGGACCGCGCCGCCGTGCACTTTCTCCAGCACGCCCTGGCGGGCGAGCGCGTCGAGGTCACGGCGGACCGTCATGTCCGACACGCCGAGCTTGCGGGTCAGCTCGTTGACCCGGACACCGCCCCGGCGGCGGACCTCGTCGAGGATCAGGGATCGCCGCTGCTCCGCGAGGAGGTTCTGATTCTCGCTCACGTACGCTCCGGTCCTTTCGCCTCAATGCCGTCGACACGCCCCGCACGTATCGGCTCTTACCAGGACATTCTTCCCGGCCGTGATGCGAGGACGCCCCATCCTCGCATGTCGGGGGGCGGACAGCGCCACCGACCGCTCGTCGCGCCCGTGCCACCCGCCCGCTCATCTCCTCGCTCGGCTTCATCACAGATCGGGGAGATTCCGTGACAGGGGGTGTGCCGCGCCGCGGAAGTGGAGATCCTTGTGCCCGCACGGACAGAGCCGACGGCGTGTCACGGGGGAAGTGCGAATCAGTGGAACGCGCGCAGGAACAGGCGTCGACCGGCGGACCGGACGGTCCCGCCACGAAGCGCGGCGAGAGCGGAACCGCCCTGGAGTTACTGGTCCACGGCGTGGGCGGCACCACACCGCAGGAGATGCTCAACGATCCACGGACGGTGCGGATCACCGGCGACCACACCGCGGCCGTCTTCCGGCGCGCCGACGACGTCGACGCCGAGCACAGCCCCGACGACCGCCGCCGCGACGGCCCGGTGCCCGAGGCCTACGTCTGGTGCAACCTCACCTCCGGCAACGGCACCCGTGCCCTGTGGCTGTTGCTGCTGCCGTTCATGGTCGTCAACCTCGCCCACTGGATGCGCCCCACCGCCCACGGCCGCCGCCGGACCGTGCGGCTGTACGGCCTGCTGGTACGGCTCGCGGCGCTCACCCTGACGGTGCTGCTCGTCGCGGCGGCCTGCGAGGTCGCCCTCGACCTGGCGGCCTGGCAGTGCGCGGGCACCACCGCCTGCGCCGACCGCCACTCCTGGCTGGGCTTCCTCTCACCCACCGTCTCGGGCGGCGGCTGGTGGAGCGCCCCCGGCCGCCGGCTCGCCCTCGCCGCCGCCGTGCCCACCGCCCTGACCGTCCTGCTGTGGTACCTGTCCCGGCGCACCTGGAGCGACTACGAGTCGCAGCAGCCCATCGAGCGTGCCCCCGAACCCGAAGGGGACGGCGGCCCGACGGCCCTCGGCCGGCCCGGGTTCTGGTACGGGCGCCGGCTGGTGGCCCGGCTGCGCGCCGCGCACACCGCCGCCGGCCTGATCACGGTCGCCGCCGCCGTCGGCAGCGCCGCCGCCCGCCACGACCGCCGCCCCGGCGGCCCCGCCGTACTCGGCACTTTGGGCCTGATCCTGGAAGCGGCCCTCGCACTCTGCGCGGTCGCCGTGGTGTGGGTGGTGTGCCGCCGCGGCCGCAGCGAGAGACGGCTGGACCGGAAACTCGACGAGCGCTTCGTACGGCGCCTGCCGCTCGCCGCACTCGTCCTGCTCGCCCTCGCCGTGGTGTACGCCGGGTGGGAGCGCCCGGGATGGACGTCGGAGGGCCGGCTGCCGGGTGACACGACCTTCGGCGGGATCGCCCTGGTCCAGGGCCTGCTCGTGATCGTCCTCGGGGTCGTCGCCCACGTTCTGCACCGCACCGACCCCGACCGCCGGGCGGTGCTGCGGGGCCTGGGCGGACCCGCGGTGGCGATGCTGGCCTGCGCGCTCGGCGGGGTGATGTCGGGCGGCGTCTCCCAGCGCGTGTCCGACTGGCTGGACGGCACCGGGGCGTCGATCGAGGGCCCGCCGGTGCTGCTGACCTGGCAGGCGTCCGTGATCCCGCCGCTGCTCGTCGTGCTGCTGGGGCTCTTCGGCTGGCTGGCCCACCGCGCCTGGCAGCTGGCCCGCGCCGAGCGCACCGCCGTGGCGCTCGACTACCCGGAAGAAAAACAGGACCGGGCCCGCACCCGCCGTATCGCCTACACCCGTGCGATGGCCTCGCTCACCGACCGAGGACCCCGCATCGTCGCCGTCACCTCGGGCGTCACCCTGCTGCTCGGCGCCGGAGCCCTCGTGGGCGCCCTGGCCACCGACGAGACCCCGGGCGAGGCCGCGCAGGGCACCTACCCCGTCGTCCACGGCGCCGCCGAGACCGCCCAGGCCCTCGGCTCCTGGCTGATCGGCCTCGGCTTCATACTCTTCGTCACCTGGGGCCGGCGCGCCTACAAGGACGCCGCGGCCCGCCGCACGATCGGCATCCTGTGGGACGTCGGCACCTTCTGGCCACGCGCCTCCCACCCCTTCGCCCCGCCCTGCTACGCCGAGCGCGCGGTGCCCGACCTGACCTGGCGGATGGCGACCTGGACGCGCGCCACCGGCGGACGGCTGGTCATATCCGGGCACTCGCAGGGCAGCGTCCTCGCCGCCGCCGCGGCCTGGCAACTCGCCCCGTCCGCCCGCAAGCGCGTCGCCCTGCTGACCTACGGCTCCCCGCTGGAGCGCCTCTACGGCCGCTGGTTCCCGGCCCACTTCGGGCCCGCCGCACTCAGCTCCCTGCACCGGGACGTCGACTGCTGGCGCAACCTCTACCGGCTTACCGACCCCATCGGCGGCCCGATGCGCCTGCCAGGCGACCTCGGCCCGCAGGTCGACCACACCCCCCTGATGGACCCCCTCGCCTACGGCCGCACCGACCTGCTGCCGCTGCCGGCGCCGATCCTCGGCCACTCCGACTACAAGGCGGACCCGGTGTTCGCCGAGGAGCGCCGCACACTGCTGGCCCGGCTGCGGCCCGAGGCGCCTTCAGGACTCCCGGAGGTGCCCGCGGAGCCTCCGGAAGGCCGCTCGGAGCATCCCGAGCTGCCTTCGCCACGCCACCAGCCCGAGCCGCCCGCCGCCTAGGCGGATCCTCAGCGCAGCTCGGGGAGATCGTCGTCGTAGAGCAGCGTCAGGTCGTCCTTGCTCGGCTCCGGGAGCTGGGCGACCCGGCTCGCGTGCCGCTCGACCATGGCCTCGAAGGTCTGCCGTGCGGTACGGCCGTTGCCGAACGCCGGGCCCTTGGGGAGCAGCGTGAAGTACTTCCGCAGGGCCTCCGCGGCCCCCGGCGCGAGCCGGTACTCGTGCTCCTCGGCCTGCTGCTCCACGATCCGCAGCAGGTCCTCGGGGCCGTAGTCGCTGAAGGTGATGGTCCGCGAGAAGCGGGACGCCACGCCCGGGTTCACCGACAGGAAGCGCTCCATCTCGGCCGTGTAGCCCGCGACGATCACCACGACCGCGTCCCGGTGGTCCTCCATCAGCTTCACCAGCGTGTCGATGGCCTCCTTGCCGAAGTCGCGACCCGCGTCCTCCGGGGACAGCGCGTACGCCTCGTCGATGAACAGCACGCCGCCGCGCGCCTTCTCGAAGGCCTCCTGGGTGCGGATCGCCGTCGAGCCGATGTGCTCACCGACCAGGTCGACCCGGGACACCTCCACCAGGTGGCCCTTCTCCAGCACGCCGAGGGAGGCGAGGATCTCGCCGTAGAGCCGCGCGACGGTCGTCTTGCCGGTGCCGGGGGAGCCGGTGAAGACCAGATGCCGCTTGACCGAGGCCGCCTTCAGACCGGCCTGCTGACGGCGCCGGCCGACCTCGATCATGTCGGTAAGGGCCCGTACCTCGCGCTTGACGCTGTCCAGGCCCACCAGCGCGTCCAGTTCACCGAGGACGTCCTTGGAGGTCCGGGCCGGCTGCTCGGGCTCAGCGGCCGGCGCCACAGGCTCCGGTTCGGTGCGCGGGCCCGGGAGGGCGCCCAGCAGGCCGGGGGAGTGACTCACCGTCTGCACGGCCGTCTCCCGCGCCGCGGGCGGGCGCAGCCCCGCGCTCTCGTCGCTCGTGCAGTCCTCGACGAGCGGACCCGCCCCGGACGCCCCGTCGGCGCCGCTGTCCGCGAACTCGTAACCTCCGCGCGCGCACCGCTCCGTGCGGCACTTGCGCAGCGTCGTAAGGCTGCCGTCGATGACGTGGAAGCCGTAGCCGCCGCTGCCCGTCACCCGGCAGTTGAGGAAGCTGCCCCGGCCGCCGGCCGAGACATAGACACCGGCCTCCGCGGGGGAGTCGATCGTGCAGCGCTCCACGGTGGGGTCGGCGCCCTTGGTGACGATCACGCCGGTCTGGGTGCCGTCGACCGTGCAGCCGCTGAGCGTGCCGCCGCTGCCGTGGTCGCGGAACCAGGCGCCCGTCGCCGCGTCCCGGATCCGGCAGTCGTCGAGCTGCGCGGTCGCGCCGTCGCTCACCGACACGGCCGTGTTGCGCACCTGCGACAGGTCGGTGTCGACGACGTCCGCACGCGAACCGCGGTCGAGGACGAACAGCGCGTCCGGCACGTCGTGCACCCGGCAGGAGTCCAGGACGGCGGTGGCGCCGTCGCTGACCCACACCGCCGGGTAGTCGCCCGTGCTGTCGAAGATCTCGCACTGGTTGGCGTCCACCCGTGTGCCCGGGTCCCACACCGACAGGCCGTTGCGCCCGAACTGCCGCACCGTGGTGCGGGTCAGGGTGAGAACGGAACGGGAACGCAGGTCGACCGCGTTCTCCGGAATGTCGTGGATACGGCAGTCGGCGAGGGTCAGCACCGCGTCCGTGTCGAGTGTGACCCCGTCGGACGTCGTGCGGTGCACATCGCAGTCGGTGAGGTGCGCGGTGGCCCGGCCGGTGATCTGCACACCGCTGCCCCGGACTTCGTACACCTCGCAGCCCACGGCTTCCAGCGCCGAGTTCTCCCCGGTCGCCGACAACCCCGAGCCCGAGGTGTGGTGCACGCGGCAGCGCTCCAGGCGCGGGTGGGCGCCGCCGCGCACCGCCACCCCCGCCTGGCCGGCCGCGACGACCTCGCACTCCTCGAACACCCCGCCCGCGCCGTCGACCACGGCGATGCCGATGCCCGCAGGGTTGTCGACCGCGCAGCGCCGCACCGTGGGCCGGGCGCTGCCGCGCACCTCGATCCCGGCCGCCGACCGCGTCACGACCCGCACGTCCCGCAGCTCCGGGGTGCCCTCCTCCACCAGCACGGCGGGGGCGGCCGCGTCCTGGCCTTCCACATGCAGGTCCTGAACCACCGCCGAGGCGCGCACGGTCAGCGGAACTCCGTCCACGGGCGCGATCCGCACCGAGCCGGGGGAGCCCTCGGGGCCGCGCAGGGTCACCGCGCGCTGCAGGACGAGGTTCTCCCGGTAGGTGCCGGGCGCGACGGTGAGGACGTCTCCGTCGGCCGCGGCCTCCAGGGCGGCGGCGAGCGATGCGTACTCACCCGTGCGGCGCCGCCACCGCGACGTGCCGGTGTGCGTCACCTGAACCGTGCCCTGTGCCATGGTGTAGCTGTGCCCCCACCTCGGTCGTACTGCTGGCTCGTCCGCCCTCGGGGCGCTCCGGCCGGGGTCGAGACCGCGACCGAGCCCGGCCCTCGGGGGCCCGGGCGCGCACGCGGCATCGACACCGGCGCGTCCCTGGCTCGCTCGCGCGCGGGTTGTGCCGAACGGTTCGGCCGGACCACCGTAGCGTGCGCGCGGGTGGTGGGTTGACCAGAGCCGGAAGGCCGTCAGCTGCCGGTGCCCGTCCTGCCCCAGTCCGGGCCCGCCTTGTCCCATGCCTGGTCCCAACGGGCGTACCGGCGGCGGGCCATGCGCCAGACGATCAGCCGTCTGCCGCCCTCTATGAGACCGCCCGTCGCCAGGGCCGCGCCGAAGCCGGCGAGGACCGCGTGCGTCGAGGCGGTCGCGGAGTCGAGCGGGCGGGGCACCATCCGGCCGTGCCGGTCGGTCCATATCCGGAACGTGTCGCCCTGCTGCGGGTCCTTGAGGCTCGCCAGGGCAGGGCCCCGGTGCGCTGTGCCGTCCGGCGCGGTCCAGTCGGCGAGGACGCGGGTGCGCAGATCCCGGCCGGACGAGGTCTCGGGGTCGGAGTCCAGCGGGGAGCGGTCCAGCTTGCGGACCACTGTGGCGGTCACCAGGTGCCGCGCCTCGTGCTGCGCCCGCACCGAGCGCTGCAGCGCGTCCTGAGCCGACCCCCCGACGAGCGAGCCGACCACCGGCGCGAGCAGCAGGATCAGCAGCAGGGCGGCCAGCGCCACCCAGGCCTCGGCCAGGTCGGTCGCGCGGCAGAGTGGATTGCGCCGCCAGCGCCAGAGTCCGCTGATCGCTCGCACCGCCTGCACCCCCTTCCCGCTCCGTGATACTCCCCGGCGGAGCCGTCCACGAACGGACCCGTCGAAGAGAGAGCGACGTCACCTCTCCCCAGGGCCTCTCACGAATTTCTCACACAAGCCCAAACGCCCGGACCTGCGGCACGGTTCCCGCCGCGCCCGAAGAGCTATTCGAGCCGCGATTTACCACGTCCCGCGTAACGACGCTTTTGCCTCGGTGAGCGCTACCGACGCAGCCGCATGGGCGTCGTACGAGGCGGGGTGGACGATGTGGAATCACGTCAGGGTCGGGCTGTACCTGCTGTCGGGAATCGTGCTCGCGGTGGCCGCGGTGCTACCAGCAACAAACGCGGTGGACACGGCCCAGTAGTCTTGTACCCCGTGAGTGATGTAGAAGCCCAGCCAGTCGACGACACCCCCGAGCAGCTCCGTATCCGGCGCGAAAAGCGTGAACGGATCCTCGCGCAAGGGCAGGAGGCGTACCCGGTTTCGGTCGATCGCACCCACACGCTTGCGCAGATCCGCGCGGAGTACCCGGAACTCGAGCCGGACACGGCGACTGGTGTGCTGGTCGGCGTCGTCGGCCGCGTCATCTTCATGCGCAACACCGGCAAGCTGTGCTTCGCGACTCTGCAAGAGGGCGACGGCACCCAGCTGCAGGCCATGATCAGCCTCGCCGGTGTCGGCGAAGAGGCACTGGCTGCCTGGAAGTCCGACGTCGACCTCGGTGACTTCGTCTTCATCCACGGCGAGGTCATCAGCTCCCGTCGCGGCGAGCTCAGCGTGATGGCCGACGCCTGGCAGATCGCATCCAAGTCGCTGCGCCCCCTGCCGGTTGCGCACAAGGAAATGAGCGAAGAGTCCCGGGTGCGTCAGCGCTACGCGGATCTGATCGTTCGCCCCGAGGCTCGCG
>NZ_JBEOXI010000038.1:0-44947 GCF_040296465.1 Streptomyces sp. NPDC002130 | reverse complement strand
AGTCGCGGTAGTCCAGGGCGGTCCTCAGGTGGGCCGCGTAGCCGGCGGCCGGGTCGGCGCGGCGGGCGTCTTCGATACGGCGCTGGAGGACGTCGCGGAGTTGCTCGGACTGTTCGCGGGTGCGCAGGCCGGAGGGGCTGCGCAGGAGGTCCACGGCTGCCTTGACGTCCGCTTCCACGCCGTCGGCAAGGCTCCAGTCGAGGGTGACGCCGAGGCCGTGTGACGTGCGGATGGTGGCGAGGGTGGTGTTGAGAGCGGCGATCAGGGTGCTCGCGGCCAGCACCTGCGAGGACAGGTGGTCGCCCAGCTCTCCGGTCAGGAAGCGCTGGAAGACGTCCCGTTCGCGCTCCGTCAGACGGTCACGGGCCTCGGCGGCCTCGGCCGCGATGCGCTCGCCGACCGCGGCGATGTCGTGCGGGCCGTGGTCGTCGACGAGGCGGCACAGTTTGATGCCCTCGCATTCCTCCATCGTCGCGTCGTAGCCGCCGGAGAGCTGGTCGCGCAGTTCGGTGTGACGGTTGAGGAGGGTGGTGTCCGAGATGTCCCGGCGTTCGGCATCCAAGCCGCGGCGCACTGCGTCGACCAGCCGGCGCATCGCCGCGATGCGCTCCCGCACATCGTGGTGGACGGGGTCCAGGGACTTCAGCGCCCCTCGGTCCGCGTCGGCATCGGCATCGCCGCCAGGCTCCGCGTGGGCACCGGCGTCGAGGCCCGCTCCCCTCAGCACGCCCGGCAGGGAAAGAGCCGTCCGCAGTCTCCTGCCGCAGGCCAGCACCTCGGCCTCCTGCGTGGCGAGTGCCTCGCGGCGCGTCCGCTCGTCCTCTTCCGCACGTACTCTCCGGTCGTGTACGTCGGCCATGTCCCTTCGCGCGCCCGGGAGCTGGCGTCCGACGGCGTCCAGGCGGCGTTTCGTCTCGGCCTCGCGGGCCAGGACCTCCTGCTCCGTGGCGCCGAGAGCCTCTTCCAGGGCACGGACGGTGCGGCGGGCGGCTTCCAGGCGAGCCAGGGGCTCCGCGTAGTCGGACTCGGCTTCCCGGCGCGCCGACTCGGCCCGCTCGTAGTCCGTGCGGCCTGCGCGGTGGCCGTCGGCGGCGGAGAGGACCGCGCCGACCCGTCGGCGCAGCCGCTGCGCCCCCTGTCCGAGGCGGTCCAGGGCCAGCCGGACCGTCTGGAGCGCGACCGGGTCCGTCGGGAGGTCGTGGGCACTTGCCGTGGCCTCGGCCTCGCGCCGGGCGACGACTGCCCGGGCTCGTGCCTGTTCCGCCTCGCGGGCTGCGGTGTACGCCTGTGAGGCGAGGGTCTCGGCGGCACGCTCGGCCTCGGCGGTACGAGCCCAGGCGTCCGTCAGTCCACGGGCCGGGGGCGGGCGGCGCAGGGTGTCCGCGACCAGTTCGCGGTGCTCGGTGACGATCCGCAGACCGCGCCTGCGTTCCGCCAGCTCCTCCTCCAGGTCCAGCAGTCGGCGGTCGAGATCCGCCAGGGCACGGCGGCGGGTCTCGGCACGCACCTCGGCGCCCACGTACTCGGCGGCCTCCTTGGTGTGGCGGCCGTGGGCGATGCCGAGCCGCCAGGAGCCGTCGGTACCGATCGCGGTGTGCGGCTCCGCCACGCCCACGCCCACGCCCACGCCTCCGGTGTCGGGTTCGGCGGTGAGTGTCCCGCCGCCGGCCAGAGCCACCGCCTCCAGCACCCGCTCGACCTGCTCCGCCGTCACACCACTGCCCGGCGCGGCGACCGGGCGCAGCACCCGGGCGAGCGTCTCCCCGGGCACGGGTGCTCCTGGGACCAGAAGGGTGTCCCGCGTGGCCGGGTCGAGGACGGTGCCGTCGGCGCGCACCCAGGCGTCGAGCAGGCCGCTCGCCTCCAGCGCGGCTTCCAGCCCTGCCCGCGCGTCCGGTCCCACGTCGTGGGCGAAGTCCACCAGGCGGTACAGGGGGGCTCCGGTGCCGGGTGTGCGGGGAGCCGTGCGGTGGGACGGGGGCGGGGGCTCGGGGTCGGTGTGGCGTTCCCAGTCCTCGCGCTGCCGCCGGAGGCGGTCCTGTTCCGTCTCCCGTTCGCGGACGGCCAGGGAGAGGTCGTCGCGCTCCGCGCCCAGTGCCGCCAGCCAGGGGTCGACGGCCGAACGGGCCGCTTCGGCCACGGCCTCGGGGGTCTGCGCGGGCAGGGGGCCGTCTGCCGGCTCCGGCGCGACCAGGGCGAGCAGGGCGTCCTGGGGCACCCCGGTGGATTCCCGCAGCCGCTCGCTCCAGGCTGTAGCCGCGAGGGCGTACGCCTCGGACTCGTGCACGGTTTCCCGTAGCCGCTGCTCGGTCCGGCTGCGCGCGTGTTCCGCCTGTTCCTCCAGGCGCTCCCGGGCCGCGTCGGCCTCGGCGGCCTCCCTTCGGGCCTCGTCCGACTGTTCGATGAGGGCGGCGAGTTCGGTGACGAACCGGGCACGGTTCCTGATCACCGGCTGGGCGGCGTCCAGCCGTTCGTCCCAGGCGTGCAGCGCGGCCGCGCATGTCTCTGTGTCGACCGCCAGCACCGCACTGTGCCGTACGAGGTGGAAGTCGCCGTCGGGTGCGGTCAGTTCGGCTGTGGTGGCGGGCGCGACGGGTGCGCCGGGGGTCGCCACGGGCTCCCCCAGGTGCACGGGGTCAAGCCCGGATCGCTCTGCCTCCCGCACCAGTTCGCCGTACATGGTGTTCAGCTCGACGAGTTCTCCACCGAGCCGTCCGGCATCCGCGGTGAGACGCTGTCCTGCCTCTTCCTGGTTGCCGTGCGCCTGCCGGACGGCCTTGAAGGCGACGGCGGCCGCGCTGTGCAGGGCGGTGACGGTGGCGCGCTTCTCCCCGAGCTCCGTCAGGCCGCGGTATCCGGCGCTCGCGTGCAGCGCCGCCAGGTCCGTCGCGGCGGCGTTCGACTCGGCCTCGAGTGCCTCGATGCGGGCGCCGAGTTCCTGCTCGCGTTCGCGGAGGCCGTCGGCGTTGCGCGCCGCGTCGCCCGCGGACCTGCGGTGCGCCATCAGCTGCTCGAGCTCACCGCTCGCCTGGCCCGTGCGGCGGCGCAGCACCCCGTGCAGGTAGCCGCGGTAGTCGGTGAGGAAGGCGCGCAACGCCTGGTCGGTGCGTTCGAGACGCCCGAGGTAGGCCCTGACCGAGTCGAGGTCGTCCAGGCTGCGGGCCACCTTCTCCACGACCTCGTCGTCGAGGGCGGGCAGGGTCTCGGCGAGGACCGAGACCAGTCCGCCGGAGTCGATGCGGTCGCCGATGGTGGGGCGTCGCAGCCGGTGCAGCAGGTGCAGCAGGTTGCGGTAGCGCGCCGGGTCGGTGAGGCCGAACAGTTCGCGGGCGACCCTGGCCCGGTGCTCGGCCGCGCGGTCGGTGACGTTCTCGGAGCCGACGAGCGACTTGAGCCGGTCGACGGGGAGTGGCTGCCCGGCGGGGGCGAGGTCCAGTTGCTCTCCGACCCGCAGCCGCGTGGTGAAGAAGAACGGTTTCGCGGTCTTGGTCGACTGGGAGGCGCGGATGGCCGCGCCGATCGTCAGGTGGTGGTCGTTGCCCTCCTCGTCCGTGCGCGCGAACTCCAGCCACAGGTGGCCCAGCCGGTTGGTCTGCCCGAAGCCGTCGAGCATCAGCCAGGGAAGGGTGGTGCGTCCGGTTCCCGTGGCGTCCAGCGCGCGGGCGTCGCCGTCGAGGAGGTAGGGCAGCAGCATCTCCAGGGCCTTGGACTTGCCGGCGCCGTTCTTGCCGCGCAGCAGCAGGCGCCCCTCTCCGAAGGTGAACTCCTGCTCGTCGTACTGCCAGACGTTGCGGATGCCCGCGCGGTGCAGTCGGTAGCGGTGCGGGGCCGGCGGGCGGTTCATCGGGAGGGCTCCTCGGGGTCGTCGTCCGCCGGGGACCGGTCGGTACGGGGCTTGACCGCCACGGTGGTGGCGTACCGGGCGGCCGCGGCGAGCAGGATCCAGCCTCCGTCCGAACCGCCTTGGCCGCGCGCCCGGGAGACGTCGGTGACGGAGCGGCCGTCGGCCACCGTCTGTTCGTATCCCTCGGGCAGGCCGTGGCCTTCCGCGCGCACGGGCCCGGCCGGAGCCATCAGACGCATCCGGGCGAGGAGGTCGAGTACGGCCGCGAGGAACCCGTCCCGGTTCTCCAGGTGGCCGCGCTGCCAGCTGCTGCGCCTGCCGTACTCCTCGATCAGGTCGTCCAGCAGTTCGGGCAGCAGCCCGTCCGGAACGGGTACGCCGATGACCAGCTGTCCGCCGACCGCCGGATGCCCGGCTTCTTCGGGACGCAGCCGGTCGACCAGCCGCTCCAGGAGGAGCAGCGCGGCTTGTGCGACCGTCCCGGTGCCCGGCAGGTGCAGGTCGGTGAGTTCGTCCTCGGTGTCGACCAGGGCGATGCCCTCGGCGCGGATCTCCGCTTCCAGGCCGAGCAGTTCGGAGAACGCCTGCGCCTCACGCCGCTGCCGGGTGCGCAGCCATTCGCGCTCGGTGTCGGTGAGGTCGTCGAGGTGGACGACGGGGGTTTCGACGAGACGCCGACGGACGTAGGTGCGCGGCCCTCCGAAACCGGGGTCGGCGGCCCGGCGTACGAGGTCCGCGCCGTCGCGGCTCTGGGCGAGCGGGCCGGCGACGACGACGCGCGCGATCTCGCGGTCCACGGTCAGCAGTGCCTCCCCGCCCCGTTCCTCGGCGACGGCCGCGACCTGGCCGTCCGTCTCCGTGAGAACGCCCCAGTCGACGAGTTGCCGCAGCGCGGCCGCGAGGGTTCGCCGCTCGGCCTGTCGTCCCGTGTCGGCGATCTCGATGCCGGCGTCGACCGCCGCGGCCCGCAGGTCGGCGACGAGCTGGGAGAGCAGGAGCTGTTCCGGGGCGGTGACGAGGACCGACAGGGCGAGGGCCAGGTAGGCGTACGTCCGTGGGCTGAACGGCGTTCCGGTCGAGGGACGTTCCAGGCGGTGGCCCGAGCCCGTGCCGAGACCTGCTTTGAACAGCCGGGCGTACGACGCCTCCACCAATAGGCGGTATCCGAAGACCTGCTGGAAGCGCTGGGCCAGCCAGTCGGCATGGCGCCTGATGAGCGGGAAGGCGTCGCTGTGCGGTCCGGAGCTGGTGACCAGGGGGTGGGCCAGCAGGAGCCGGGCGGCGGTGCGGCGCTCGGCCGCGAGGGCGACGTCATGCGCGGACGGCAGGGGCATCAGGCGCTTGCCTCCCCCACCGCGGGCCCGGACGCGCTGTCGACGGCGACGGTGAGATCATCCGCCGTCAGGTCACCGTCCACGGACTTGAGAACCGTCGACCTGCCGGGAGTACGCCACGCGGTGAGCCGGATGCCGAGGTCCATGTCGGCCGCCTGGGCGCCCTCGAGCAGGAAGTCGTGGGCGTCCGTGTGCAGCTGGGCGTTGCCGAGGGCGGTCGTCAGCAGCTCCAGCAGCAGTCGCATCGCCGGTGCGCTGAGGCGCACCTGCTCGAACCTGCCCGAGGCGCTGCGCAGTTCGTCCGCCGCCGCCTGGCGGGCCTCGGCCTGCTGTCGTGCCTGCTCCACGAGGCGGCGTTTCTGCGCGGAGTGGTCCTCGGCAGCCGCGGCGCGTCCGCGCGGTGCCCTGCTGCCGCGCTCGCGCAGCGCCACCGGAACCTCCACGGCGGGTCCCGTCCACCAGCTCACATACGCCGGCACGGACCGGTCGGGATCCGGCGCCACCCCCAGGTGGCGTGCGCCGTAGAGCCCGAAGGCGGCGACCGCCAGGTCGTGGGCCTCGTCCGGCTCCGCGGCGTCGAACCAGGCCGCGAGCCGCAGCAGGTCCTTGCGCCGGGACATCTCACCGGAGGCCGAACGCAGCATCCGCTTGGCGTTGGCGAGCAGCGACTGCAGGGCACGCAGGGTGGCGTCCCGCAGCTGATCCACCTGGCTGGAGTGCCCTCCGGTGACGGTGAACCACTCACGCAGCCCCTCCCAGTCCGCGCGGTCGCGTCCGCGGCTGCGCTGCACGCGCGTCTCCGGCAGTCCGTCGGCGAGCGCGCCGATGCCCGCCGCGTGCGCGTCGATCCGGGCGAGCAGCGCGGGCAGGTGCGGCCAGATGGAGTCCAGGTGGGCCGCGATGCGCGGGGCCCGGAAGGAGACGTCCTCGGTGATGGCCTCCACATAGTCGAGCAGCAGGTCCTTGAACCCCTGGTACTCGACCGTGTCGAGGTCGTAGCGCGCCAGCACCTGGCCCAGGTAGGCGTAGAAGTCCCGGACAGACTCGGCGAATTCGGCGAACTGCACGAAGAGCGTGCTGATCCGCTCCAGCGCCTGCTGCGGATCGGCGCCGCCCGGCGCCGCGGCCATGGCGGCGATCTCCCGCAGGCCGCGGTCGACGAGGGCCAGCAGCTCGCTGCTGACCTCGCGTGCCGCGTCGGCCCCGGCGAGTACCTCGTCCGCGTCCCGCTGTACGCGCTCGCCCAGCTTCGACAGCTGGTAGCGGGAACGCGAGCGCTGGTATTCGGTGATGCTGGCCACTCTGACGGTGTGCGTGCTGCGCAGGAGATTGCCCCAGCGCACGAGTTCTTCGAGCCTGCGGGTGAGCGTTTCGGCGTCCAGCGCCGCCCCCGGGCCGTCCGTCTCAGCCAGCCTGGCGAGAAGGTCGGGTACCGACAGGTCGGCGAGCAGCGTGCCGCAGAACACCCGCATCACGGCGACGTACTCCAGGCGCTCGGGCGCGCTGAGGTAGGCGTACGCAGTCAGTCGCTGCCAGGCGTCGGCACCGACTTCCTCCCCGTGTGAGGCCTTGCCCTCGTTCCCCTCCATGTCGTCGAGCCTACGGACGGCCACTGACACTCCGGAGAAGAGTTAGAAAATCCGGCCGCTCATGCCGACCGATCCCGCGCCACTGCATCAGCAACCGACCCCACCACGGCTGATGGCCGTCGGCGTCAAGACCGAACAAGCACTGATGCTGACCACTTGCTGACCGGGACGTGGCAATTACGGCTCTGACCTGCGAAAAACACCCAAACGCTAGATCTTGGACGTGAACAGAGTACGCAGGATTGGGGCGCTCCTGCTGATCGGCTCTCTGCCTGTTGTTGCAGGTCAAAGGCGGTTTCACCCTACAACGGCCGGATTCACGATGATTTACCACCTGCTGTACGGCGGCATCGATGCTGACCGATTACTGAGTTTACCAAGAGGCTGGACCAGGGTACGGAACGGCGCTACGGACCGCACTGAGAGCCCGTCACGTGAGCACGCCATGCCAAAACTCGGGCACGTAGCTGGATGGCCTCACGACGACTCAACAGTTCGGCGTGACGACGGCCCCAGCCGCACCAGTCGCGGATCTCGTAGCCTGCGCCGCCCGGCCCCTCCGAGACGACAACCATCCCGTCGGCGGTGGCGGTGAACATGCGGACGTCGCCGTACCAGGACCGGCGCGGCGGGGCCTGTCCCGGACGGCGCTGGGGCCCGCGTGCGGCCACGAAGCCGTAGGCGGGCTCGATGTACCGGCGCGGCGCGGCGGTGGACACGGCGCGCAGGCGGTGCACGTGGGATCCACGGCCCGGTGGCCTCCCTGTAACGCCCGCAAGCGCCGCACACCGCGTAGTGACGGCTTACCAGTTCGCGGTCGGGCAGGTGGTGGACGCCGGCCGAGGACCACAGCCGGTCCAGTTCACCGAGCCGGTCGTCCGACGCCACGCTGATTTCGTCCTGGACGGTTTCAGGAAGAACCCGACCCACACCGCCTCCTGCCGGGCCGGCTGGGCCTTCGGGATCAGCTCCGGTCGGCGTCCCGCCCGCCGCTGCTCTCGCGAACGACGAGCCGGTGACCGGCGTAGAGCACGGCGGGGGGTTCCTGCGCGTCGCCGTCTATCCGTCGCAGCAGCGCGCTGACGGCCAGCCGGGCGAGTTCTGTCTTGTCGGGTGCCACCGTGGTCAGGGAAGGCACCAGGTACTGCGAGAACTCGACGTCGTCGAACCCGGCGATCGCCACATCCTGCGGGACGCGCAGGCCACGGTCGGCGGCGGCCCGTACGGCCCCGGCCGCCAGCAGGTCGTTGAAGCAGAACACCGCTTCCGGTGGGTGAGGCAGGTGCAGCAGCCGCTGCATGGCACGTACGCCATCGGCAAGCCGGTACGCCGGCACCTCGCACGTCAGAGCGGGGTCGTACGGGACGCCGGCCTGGTACAGGGCCTCCTGGTAACCGCGCACGCGCTGGTGGGCGGTGGCGGAGGCGGCGCCGCGCTGGGCGCCGATCGCCGCCACGCGGCCGTGCCCCAGTGCCAGCAGATGAGTGGTGACCTCCCGCGCGGCGGCGACATTGTCGATCAGCACGTGGTCGACCGGCAGGTCGTAGTCACGCTCGCCGAGGAGGACCAGCGGTATCCGGCGCCGGCGGGAGGCCAGGGCCGCCTGGTCGAGGCGGAGCGGGCTGAGCAGCACACCGTCGATGAGTGAGGAACCCAGACCGCAGGCGATCCGCAGCTCCTCCTCGGGGTCGCCACCGGTCTCCTCGATCAGCACCGTGTACGAGCGGTTTTTGGCCGCGGCGATCACCGCCGCGGCCAGCTCGGCGAAGTAGGGAGCCACCAGGTCCGGCACGGCCAGGGCCAGGATGCCGCTGCGTCCTGTCCTGAGGTGCCGGGCGGACGGGTGGGGGCGGTAGCCGAGCTCGGAGATGGACCGGAGCACGCGTTCACGTGTGGCTTCCGATACGTGGATTTCACCCCGTACGACGTTGGAAACCGTCTTGATGGACACACCCGCGTGCTCGGCGACGTCCTTGAGGCGGACCCCCATTGCCAGCTCTCCTTACCAGAGGGGCATCGCCACAGCTGCCCCGACCCATCGCACCCTCCGTCGATCCCGTCGGAGGAGGAAGAGCAGCCTACAACGTTGACGCGTCGGGCTGGGGACTGCGCCTGACGTCGTCGGCGTTGGCCTCCTCCACCTCCTGACGGTGCTGTTCGAGGGCCTCGGTGGGCATGGCGGCCGAGGGGCGCTCCACCATGCGTCGGATCTCCTCGACGGGCAGTTTGGCCTGCCGTTCGGCGGTGAGCAGGCCGTTGGTCTCCTGCTCGGTGTCGGTGAGCTGCGTGTAGCAGAACCCGGCGAGCTGCGCGGAGTCGGTCACCGCCCGGAACAGTTCGTCGAGCCGGCTGCGCAGCTGGGACGGCGAGGTCACCGTCGAGTAGCCGAACCACTCCCCGCCCTCAGGACGGTAGCTGAGACCGCCGAACTCGGTGAGAAGTACCGGGCGTCCGCCACGCGCATCCCGGGGGTCGGGGCTGAGGACGACCCTGCGGCCTCCCGGGCGGCCGTCGGTGAGCATCGCGTCGACCGCCGCCGCGGAGTGGTAGCGGGCCCGCAGTTCCTCCCCGGTGCCGGCGTAGTCGTGGATGGTCCACATGTCGCTGTCGGTCATCTCCCAGCCGTCGTTGGATATGACGGGCCTGGACGGGTCGAGTGCGCGGGTCAGCCGGACGACTCCCTCGACGAAGGCGCGCTGGGCGGGCGAGTGCGCGATGTCCTGAACGCCCCAGCTCTCGTTGAACGGCACCCAGGTCACCACCGAGGGGTGGCCGCGGTCCCGGCGGACGACGTCCATCCACTCGGTCGTCAGCCGGCGCACCGCCTCCGGGCCGAACGCGAACGCGCCGGCCATCTCGCCCCAGACCAGCAGACCGAGCCGGTCGCACCAGTACAGGAAGCGGGGGTCCTCCACCTTCTGGTGGAGACGGGCGCCGTTGAAGCCGAGTTCCTTGATCAGTTCGACTTCGCGGCGCAGCGCCTCGGGCCCGGGGGCGGCCAGGTGGGATTCGGGCCAGTAACCCTGTTCCAGGACCATGCGCAGGTAGTACGGGCGGCCGTTGAGCAGGAACCGGCCGTCGGCGGTCCCCGCCGTGCGGATGCCGAGATAGCCGGCCACCTCGTCCACAGGGCGTTCCGCCCCCTGCCCGTCGCGGGTCACAAGGGTGATGTCGGCGTCTACCAGGGTGGGAGACTGCGGTGACCACAGCAGCCGGTCGCGGTCCTGACCGTTGCGCAGGGCCGGAACGGCGATGTCCATGATGACGGTGTCGTCCGTGACGACGACGGACTGCTCGGCGAGCAACTCCGCCCCCAGACGCAGGCGGACCCGCATCACCAGTGAACCGTCGGTCCTGGTGGCGGGGCGGCGGAGAACGGCTTCGAGCCGGACCGAGGCGTCGGCGATGTCGGAGGTCCAGCACAGCTCCGCGACGTGCGTGTCGGAGACGGCCTCCAGCCACACGGGCTGCCAGATGCCCGTCGTGCGGTGGTACCAGATGACGTGCGGGCTTTCCTGCCAGTCCTGCTTGCCGCGCGGCTGCGCGGCGTCCGACGGCAGGTCCTCGGCGCGGACGACGACGGTGTGCTCGTCCGCGCCCGCCGTCAGCGCGGCGGTCACGTCGAAGGAGAAGGGCGTCATGCCGCCTTCGTGATCGCCCACGTGGGTGCCGTCCACCCACACCGACGCCCGGTAGTCGATGGCTCCGAAGTGCAGCAGAACACGGCGACCGGAGCCCTCGCCGACCGGCGACCGCAGCGTCCGGCGGTACCAGACGACTGGGTGGTGCGCGGTGTCGCGGATGCCCGACGCGGGGGACTCCGGGGGAAACGGGACGGTAATGGTGCGGTCGAACGGGGCCGGATCGCGGTGCCAGCCGGCGTCCCTCCCCTCGTCGGTGTCGTCGTGGGCGAAGCCCCACGGCCCGCTGAGGTCGGTCCACTCCGCCCTGCGCAACTGGGGCCGGGGGTAGAGGCCGTCGTCCGCCACCGATTGTGTGCTCACTGTCCTCGCTCCTGAGATGTCTGTGTCGTGTGTGCCGGGGTCTGCTGTTCCCGTCGGCTCACCGTTCCGCGGCGTTCTGTGCCGCGAGGGCCCGGAAGCGGTCGACCAGACCGGTGGCCCGGCGCGGAAGGACTGAGCCCGCGTCGCGCTCCAGGTCGTACAGACCCATCTGTACGAGCCAGTGGTCCACCGGCTGCTTGGACTCGCGGTAGAGCCAGTCGACGAGGGCGAAGAACGGGAACCATGTGTAGCCGACCAGCCGCATGCCGTCGGCCCGCAACCGCCGGACGGTTTCGACGCTTTCCTCGAGCCAGGCGAGGCGTTCGTCCACCGGTCCGCCGCGGCTGGTCTCGGTCAGGAAGAGCGGCTGTTCGTAGCGGTCGGCGTAGCGGTGCAGCAGGTCGGTCAGGCCCGCGGTTCCCGCCTCGACGGGTCGCACGGTTCCGGTCCCCGCAGCACGCTCGGCGGTGGTGAAGGCGGGGTAGTAGTTGACGCCGATGACGTCCGGCGTGACGGCGTTGGCGGTGAACCAGTCGAGCTCGGTGTCGGTGACGCCGTGCCTGGTCAGGTAGTTCCGCATCGGGTGTGCCTCGTCCACGCGGCCGAGGACGAGGTCGAGACCGAGGAAGCGGCGTTCCTCGAGGTGTTCGCGTTCTCCCGGCGGCCACGCCCCGGTCCAGCGGAACCCGGCGTCGACGTGGACGAAGGTGGCCGACGGTTGCACCTCCGCGATGCGCCGCTGGGTGAGAATCATGCCGCGTGCCAGTCGCGTCAGGACCTTGGCGAAACCGTCGTCACCGCGCAGGTACGGCGGCCAGGTTCCCCTTTCCCCGCAGTAGACGGCGTTGATGACGGGTTCGTTGAGCGGCGTCCAGATGTCCAGTGAGCCGGAGTAGCGCTCGGCGACCGTGGCCGCGTAGGCCGCGACGGCGTCGTCGAGCTTGCGACGGCCCACGCCCTCCTGCGGAACGAAGGTGTCCTCGATGCCGACGGCGAAGTGCAGCCGGCCGTTGTAAAAGCAGGGGGTCAAGGCAGTGTCCTCAGGGGTCATTTGATGCCGGTGGTGGCGATGCCCTGCACAAAGCTGCGCTGGATGAGCAGGAACATGAGGATCACCGGGACAAGGGAGAGCACCGCACCGGCCATCAACATGCCGTACTGGGTGACGTGCTGGCCCATGAACAGGGACAGGCCCGCCGGAATGGTGGCGTGGCTGTTGTCCGACGTCATGATCAGCGGCCACAGCAGGTCGTTCCAGTTGTACTGGAAGTGGAACAGACCGAGGGTCAGCAGCGCGGGACGGGCCAGCGGCAGGATCACCTGCCAGTAGATGCGCCATTCCGAGGCGCCGTCGATACGGGCGGCCTCCTCCATGTCCCTGGGCAGGGAGAGGAAGAACTGCCGCATGAAGAAGATGCCGAACGCGTTGGTCGCCCGCGGCACGATCATGCCGGTGAAGGTGTTGACCAGGTGCAGGTTGTTCAGCAGGTCGTACAGCGGCACCAGCGTGATCTGGAAGGGCAGCATCAGCATCACGAGGATGATGACGAAGACGGCGTTGCGTCCCTTGAACTCCAGGCGGGCCAGCGCGTACGCGGCCATGGAGTCGAAGCACAGCGAGATCACGGTGACCGATCCCGCGAAGACGATCGTGTTGCGGTACAACTCGGCGAACGGAAGCGCGTGCCAGATCTCCCGGTAGTTGGCCAGGGTGAACGCGCGCGGTAGGAGCGTCGGCGGATTGGTGACGATGTCCTGTTCGGGGCGGAAGGAGGCGAAGAGCATCCAGATGATGGGCAGCAGGACGGCGAAGGCGATCGCGACCGCCGCGACGACGGTGGCCACGCGCCAGATCCTGGCCAGTGTCCGGGTGCCCTGGTCGTGAGGGCGAAGGGCGGGTGCGGGTGTGTGCAGGGCAGTTGCCATCAGAAGGTCACCACTCGCTTGCGGAAGTACGTGAACTGGACCATCGACAGCGCGAAGACCAGCAGGAGCAGCACCCAGGAGACGGCCGCCGCGTAGCCGAACTGGTTGTTCTCGAACCCGACGCGGTAGGTGAACATCACCAGCGTCTCGGTCTGGAAGAACGGACCGCCGTGGGTCATGACGTAGATCTGGTCGAAGGCCTGGAGGGTGCCGATCGCCGCCATGATCGTGATGAGCATCGTCTGGTTGGCCAGCAGGGGCCAGGTGACGTTGCGCAGGCGTTGCCAGGCGTTCGCGCCGTCGGCGCGCGCCGCGTCGTACAACTCGCCGGGTATCGACTGCAGTCCGGCCAGGTACATGATCATGTAGAAGCCGACGTTCTTCCAGATGCCGACCGCGATGACCGCGTACATGGCGGTCGACGGGTCCTGGAGGTACCCCTGCTGGGTGGTGACGCCCAGGTGCGACAGCCAGTCGGTCAGCAGGCCGATGTTGGGGTCGAGCAGGAACGACCAGGCTATGGAGACGACACCGAGGGACACCACGAAGGGCAGGAAGACGGCCGAGCGCAGGAAACCGCGCAGAGCCATGGCCCGGTTGAGGAACAGGGCCAGCGCCAGGGCCAGCAGGACGCTGACCGGCGTGCTGACCGCCGCGTAGACCAAGGTGTTCTCCAGCGCGTTCCACACCTGCGGGTCGTGCAGCATGTGCTGGTAGTTGCCGAGGCCCACCCACTGTGCGGCCTGTACCAGGTTGTAGCTCGTGAAGGACAGGTAGCCCGCCTGGAACATCGGCCACACCACGAACACGGCGAGGACCGCCAGGCTCGGGGTGAGGAACAGCCAGGCCGCGCGGGCCTGACGGCCGCGGTACGACAGCCGGACCGACGGCCGTCCCCTCCGTGCCGACGCGCGATCGGCGCGCGTGACGGGGGGTTGTGACGTGATCTGCAGGGACATCGTTCACCTCATCGGCGCGGAGGCAGGCGGAGCCGGGGCCCGTGCCCGGCTCCGCCGGCGGGTCACTTGGTCGCAAGCTCCTTCTGCACGGCGGCGTTGGCCTGCTTCAGCACCGACTCGACGCTGCCCTTGCCGTTGAGGATGCGCTGCAGGGCGGGGTAGAAGATCTGGTCCTGGATCACGGGACCGTTGATCAGACCCGCCAGGAACGGCTGGGAGTTCTTGAGCACCTGCGGGGAGCCGAAGGCGATCGGGTAGGGGTGGCCCTTGAGGTCGGCCGCCGTCACATCGGTTCGGTTGACCGGGAACCCGGTGCCCTTGGCCAGCGTGATCTGCGAGGACTTGCTGTTCCACCAGGAGAAGAAGGTGTGGGCCGCCTTCTTGACCGCCGGGTTGGTGGAGGTCAGGGCGAACGAGGTGACGCCCGCGGAGGTGACCTGTGCCTTCGGCCCGGCGAAGGGCATGGTCACCCCGTAGTCGACGTGGGACTGGGTGAACGTGGTCGTGTCCCAGGGACCCACGATCTCCATCGCGGCCTTCTGGGTCTGGAAGAGCTTGTCCGCGTCCGCGCCGCCGAGGCCGACGGGGGAGATCTTCTGGTCGCGCACCAGGCCGACCCAGTGCTTGACGGCCGCCACCGTCGCCGGGTCGTCCAGCATCGCCCGCTTGCCGTCCTGGCTCACGACACCGCCGCCGCCCTGCCACAGCAGGACCGGGTACATCGGGATGGTCTCGTGGTCGGCCAGCGCGATCGCGTACGTGTCGGGCTTGCCGTCGCCGTTGCGGTCCTTGGTCAGCTTCGCCGCGTCCTGCTCGAACTCCGACCAGGTGGACGGCGGCTTGTTCGGGTCCAGGCCCGCCTTCTTGAACAGGGTCTTGTTCCAGTACAGCAGCAGCGGCGCGGTCTCCGTCGGCACGCCGTAGTTCTTGCCGTCGAACTCCGAGGCCTGCACGGCGGCCGGTACGAGCTTGGAGGCGACGGTCTTGTCCGCGTTGTAGAAGTCGTCGACCGGCTGCAGCACACCGCTGTGGGCGTATTTCGGTATCTGACCGGCGTCCATGGCCACGATGTCCGGGCCGTTGCCGGAGCTCACGCTGGTCAGCAGCTTCTGGTAGAAGACGTCCCAGGGCATCGCGTCCGACTGGACCTTGATGTCCTTGTGGGCGGCGTTGAACTCGGCGATCAGCTTGTCGACCGTCGGGCGGTCGCCGCCGGTCAGGCCGTTCCAGAACTTCAGGGTCACCGTGCCGCCCGCCTTGGCCGAGCCGCCGGTGTTCTGTGCGGCTCCCTGCCCCGCACAGGCGCTCAGGGCCAGGCCGAGTACCGCGGTGGCGCAGGCGAGCCGCCTGGTCCTGCGCATGCGCAGGGTCGAGTAGGTCGAATCCACGACTTCTCCTCTGTCGAGTGCGGCCGTCCCTTGCCGCCACATGCCGTCGAGGCTGATTGGAGAGACGCCGCCGGACACTGGCTGGGCGTCGGACGTATTGATACTGCCGCTCGGTAAACGTTGTAAATCCACGATTGGCAAAGACGGAGAAGGGGGCAGATGGGCGCCCTTGGTGCGCTTTTCGCCGTCCGCTCGGCGAGGCACCTTGCTGAGCTGCGGCGAAGCGCGATCAATGGCGGGTTGAGGGGAGGGCGAACCGCTGCGGTCACGGCAGGTGGCTGATGCTGAATGGGGTTCGGGTAAAGCTTCCTTCAACGTGAGCACTGCCCCTGTGGGGCCATCCTCCCGTGACCCCGTCGGCCTGCTGACCGGGCGTCCGTCCGGCTGCGTCCTCGCCTCGCCGACGGATGACCAGGCGATGTGCCGCGATGACCTGGCGCGCCGACAGATGCCGCAGGCGGCCGTACACGCGGTCGGCCAGGCATTGCAGGGCGCTGGTGGCGATCTGGTGCTTGTCGGGGAAGACCGTGGTGAGGGAAGGGGTGGTGAACGCGCCGTCTCGATGTCGTCGAAGCCGACCACGGCGATCTCCTGGGGGACCCGCAGGCCCCTTTGGAGGATGGCCCGCAGGGCGCCGAGCGCCGGCTCGTCGCTGAAGCAGAAGACGGCATCCGGCCGTTGTGGTGCGTCCAGCAGGACGTCCATCGCACGCCTGCCCTCCGCCCGGTGCAGCGAGGTGACCGTGACCTCGCAGCGGGGGTGCGAAGCGGGCGTTGCGACATCGTCGGCCTCGGAGGGCCGGGATGGTGCGCAACCGGCCCGACGGCGGAGCCGTGACGCCGGACGGCGACCCCATCAGCTCGCCGCCGACGGAGAGCACGCCACTGAGCCGGCTCTACTTTCTGTGACCCGCCCGAGACTCTGAAGTCACCCGCGGCCGACCTCGCCCGAGGCGACCGGCGGCGACGGCATGCCCTGTCCGCCCGGGCCGGAGCCGGCCGAGTGGGACGTCTCTCCGCTGAGAATTCTCACGAAGGCGTTCGGTCGCTTCCGGGAGTCGATTAGGCGCTTGCGGAACTGCACCGGGCCGAGCCGTTCGAGGTGGTGCTCCCGGGCTCCGACATCTACGTGACGGCGACCGCGCACGTCGCCGCGGCGCTGGACCTGCCCGGCCTGCCCGTGGCGGCCGTCGACCGGGTCCGGGACAAGAGCGTCATGCGAGCCGCCGTGGCGGAGGCCGGGCTGCGCACCCCGCGCTTCGCCCAGGCGACCACCGACGCCGAACTGCGCGCCGCGGCCGAACGGGTCGGCTTCCCCTGCGCGCTGAAGCCGGTCGCCTGCTCCGGCAGCATCCACGTCAGCCGCGCCGACGACCTCGGCCAGCTCACCGCCGCGTTCCAGCGGCTCGTGCCCGACCCGGAGCCCGACATGGGCAAGCTGCACGAGCACTCGGTGCTCGTCGAAGAGTACGTCCAGGGCCCCGAGTTCAGCGCCGACGGCTACGTCCTGGAGAGCGGCGAGTCACCGTCGTCGCCCTCAGCCGCACGCTGCTCGGCCCCGAGCCCGACTTCGTGGAGCTGGGCCACCTCACCCCGGCGCTCGTCGACGACGCCACCCTGAAGAACGTCGAGGCGTACGTCGGCGACGTCGTCCGCGCCGTCGGCATCACCAGCGGCCCCTTCCACTGCGAACTGCGCCTAACCGCAGACGGCCCGGTGCTCATCGAGATCGGTGCCCGGCTGCCGAGCGACCGGACCGTGGAGCTGCTGCGGATCGTGACCGGCGTCAGCCTGCCCAGGGTGGCCGTCACTCCGTCGGGAGCGGCACGTATGCTGCGCTGGGCGGGGTGGGCGCTGGGGGCGTCCTGCCTGGTCTTCGCGGTGAGCGGGGGGCACGGCGCGCTCCTGGACAGCGCGGCCCTGCTGGGCGGTGCGCTGGTGCTCGTCCTCGGCGAGCTGTACCAGGCGTCGGCGAGCTGGGGCCTGTCCTTCGGGCTCGTCCCGGCGGGCCGGCAGGGGGAGTACCAGGCGGTGTTCTCTCTGGAGCGCGGGCTCCAGCAGTTCGCCGGGCCCTGCTCGGGCTCGCCGCGCCGCCGTTGGTGCGCGGCCTGGAGAAGGCCCGCGCGCGGACGGAGCCGGCGCCGGCCTGAGCGGACCGGCCGGCGCCCGTCCGGACCACATGTGTCACACCCCTACGACCGAGACAGGTAGGCGAGCACCATGACCGTACAGCGACGACACGACCCGGACGAGCGCGGCTTCGCCAGCGACAACTACGCGGGTGCGCACCCCGAGATCCTCGCGGCGATCGCCCTGGCCAACGGCGGCCACCAGGTCAGCTACGGCGCCGACGTCTACACCGAGCGCCTCCAGGAAGTGGTGCGCGGCCACTTCGGCCCCACCGCGCACACGTACCCTGTCTTCAACGGCACCGGCGCGAACGTGGTGGCGCTGCAGACCATGCTCGACCGCTGGGAGGCCGTGGTCTGCGCCGAGTCGGCCCACATCAACGTCGACGAGGGCGGGGCGCCCGAGAAGGTCGCCGGGATCAAACTCCTGACGGTGCCCGCGTGGGACGGCAAGCTCACCCCTGAGCTGATCGACCGTCAGGCGTGGGGCTTCGAGGACGAGCACCGGGCCCGGCCCAAGGTCGTCTCGATCGCCCAGTCCACGGAGCTCGGCACTTGCTACACGCCGGACGAGATCCGTGCGATCTGCGACCACGCGCACGACCGCGGCATGCTCGTCTACCTGGACGGCGCCCGGCTCGCCAACGCCGCCGCCACCCTCGGCGTGTCCCTGCGTGAGATGACCACCGACGTCGGCGTGGACGTCCTCTCGCTCGGCGGCACCAAGAACGGGCTGCTCTTCGGTGAGGCGGTGATCGTGCTCAACGAGGACGCGGTGCGCGGCATGGCCCACCTGCGCAAGACGAGCATGCAGCTGGGCTCCAAGATGCGTTTCATGTCGGTGCAGTTCGAGGCGCTGCTGGGCGGCGACCTCTGGCTGCGCTCGGCGGCCCGCTCCAACGCGATGACCCAGCGGCTGTACGAGGCGGTGCGCGACCTGCCGGGCCTGGAGATCGCCCGCCCGGTGCAGGCCAACCAGATCTTCGCCGTCCTGCCGCCGGCCGTCACCGAGCGTCTCCAGAAGCGCTTCCGCTTCTACACCTGGGACGAGCAGGCCGGTGAGGTCCGCTGGATGACCTCCTTCGACACCACCGAGGCCGACGTGGACGCGTTCGCGGCGGCGATCGCGGAGGAGCTGGCGGCGGAGCGAGGCCGAGGGCCGGCGGGTGCGCTGACTACGGCCGAGCGCGAGGAACTGGTGCGACTGCGCCGCAAGGTCCGCGAAATGGAGGAGACGATCGAAGCGCTGGGGAAAGAGCCCGCCTAGAGCGGCACAGGAGGCCCCCGAACTTGGCGTTCACGAAGTGGCTCCAGGAGATTGTCCGACACGCCGGCGCAGGAATACGGAGGTGCCGGCCGGGACGAGGCCGGAACCCGCCAGCAGGCACACGGTCACGTTGATCGACATCGAGACGTACTCCACGGTGGACCCGTCGGAGTACAGGCAGGCGCTGCGAAGGGGCCAGTACTGCTGCTTGACGGCCGCCAGTTCGGCTCCGGCGTCGTTCTGGCTCTTGCACAGTTCGGGAAAGGGACCTCCCAGGCTGACGGAGAACCAGCCGTAGCAGTACAGCGCCACCGCCAGGGAGAACAGGATCAGGGCGATGAGCGCGTAGACCTTCGGCAGAGGCAGCGGCGGGTGGCTCAGCAGGATGAGGATCACCACGACGCCCACCACCGCGGTGACCGTGCTGACGGCGAGCAACGCGCCCATCAGGACCATGTGTGTTACCCCTTTTCCGCCTTCTGCGCGGCGAGGAACTTCGCTCGGCTCTGCCTGATCTGGACCGGATACACCTCTCCGAGTTAGGTTAGGCTAAGTTAATCCAACTCCCGGGCGGCCGGACCGGAACGGAGTGACCGCGTGAGCGTGACAGCAGCCCGAGAAGGGGATCCGTTCGTCTGGGCGGTGCCGTGGCCCGAGGGGTTGCGGGGCAGCGTGGTCGTCGTCAAGTTCGGCGGCAACGCCATGGTGGACGCGGAGCTTCAACTGACCTTCGCCCAGGACATCGTGGAGTTGTGGCACGCGGGCCTTCGGCCCGTCGTCGTGCATGGCGGTGGGCCGCAGATCAGCGCGATGCTCGACCGGCTCGGACTGGAGACCCGGTTCGAGGCCGGACTGCGGGTGACCACACCCGAGACCATGGACGTGGTGCGCATGGTGCTGACCGGTCGCGTACAGCGGGAGCTGGTCGGTCACATCAACGCCCACGGTCCGTTCGCGGTGGGTCTGACCGGGGAGGACGCGCACACGATGACGGCCGTGCGGCGCCAGGCCCGCGTGGACGGTGAGACCGTGGACATCGGCCTCGTCGGCGACGTCGTGGACGTCAACCCGGCCATGGTCCGCGCACTGCTGGAGCAGGACCACATCCCCGTCGTCTCCCCCGTGGCCCGCGGCGCGGACGGGCAGGTCTACAACGTGAACGCCGATCTCGCGGCGGCGGCCCTCGCCGTCGCTCTCGACGCGGAGCGGCTGGTGATGCTCACCGATGTCGAGGGGCTGTACGCGGACTGGCCGCACAGCACCGAGGTCATCGGGCGTCTGACGGCCCGCGCGCTGGACGGACTGCTGCCCGGGCTGGCGAGCGGGATGCTGCCGAAGATGGAGGGCTGTCTGCGGGCCGTCCGCGGCGGGGTGCGCAAGGCGCACGTGGTGGACGGGCGCGTGCCGCACGCGGTGCTGCGCAGCGTCCTCGCCGAGACCAGCCCGGGCACCACCGTGGTGCCCGACGCCGTCACCAGGTCCTGATCAGGACGCGTGCGTCACGCCGCGGGTCCAGGGACTGCGCCCAGGTCCGCGGCGCATGGTGCGCGGTCGTGGGCGTGAAGCCGTGACGGAGGAACAGTCCGGCGCTCCCGGTGGTCGCCGTGAACAGGGCGCCGAGCGACCGGGCGCGCGCCGTGACGAGCACCGCGCGTAAGAGCCCGGCTCCCGCTCCGCTCCCCTGCCGGTGTGCTGCCACGCAGAAGTTGTAGACGACACCCGCGAGTTCGTCCTCCTCCCGCACGTCCGCGGGGTACGCGCGCAGGCCCACGCAGCCGTCGAGCGTGCCGTCAGGGGCCTGAAGGACCAGGAAGTCGGCCGCGTGGGCGGCGTAGAGGGAGACGGGGCGTTCGCGCAGCGCGCCCGAGCGCACGAAGGGCCGGGACAGGGCGGCGAGGGCGGCGGCCTCGTCCGGGCGGGCGGTGCGCAGAGCGGGCGTCGGTGCGTCAAGGGCGCGTGGCAGCGCGGCAGGGCGCGGCATGGCCGTGGTCAAGGGGTTCCTTCCTCGGTTCCGGACCGGGGATCAGTCGCGCGGGCGGCTCGGGCTGCCGTCCACGTACGTCTCCACCACCTCGATGTCGCCGATGCGGGAGGTGTCGACGCGCCGGGGGTCGTCGCCGAGGACGACCAGGTCGGCGTGTTTGCCGGGGGTGAGGCTGCCCAGGCGGTCGTCCCAGTGGCAGGCGCGGGCACCGGCGACGGTGTGGGCGTGCAGGGCCTCGTCGACGGTGATGGCTTCGTCCGGGCCGATGGGCTGCCCGGAGGCCGAGGCGCGTTCGACCATGAACTGGACGGCGCGCAGGGGCGATCCGTCGGCGACCGGCCGGTCGGAGCTGCCCACGAGGGGGATGCCGTGGTCCAGGAAGGCCCGGCCCCGGTACATCCAGGGTGCTCGTTCCTCGCCCATGATCGAGGCGTAGTCGTCGCCGAAGCAGCGCAGGAAGTTGGGCTGGACGACCGCGCTGACGCCCAGTCGCGCCAAGCGCGGGAGCTGGTCGGGCCGGATCAGCCCGGCGTGTTCGATGCGGTGGCGTGCCCCGGGGCGCGGTCGCAGACGCTGGGCGCGTTCGAGGGCGTCCAAGGCCACGTCGGCCGCGCGGTCGCCGATCGCGTGCACGGCGAGCTGCCAGCCGGCGAGGTGGCCGTCCACGATCAGGCTCGTGAGGACCTCAGGGTCGTCCTGCAACTGCCCGGCGTGGTCGAGCCCTTCGTACGGGCTGGTCAGTGCGGCCGTACGGGCCATCATGCCGCCGTCGGTCCACACCTTCAGCGCCCCGACGGAGAGCCGGTCGTCGCCGAACCCGGTGCGCAGGCCGAGGTCGAGGGCGCGCGGGATGCCGTCGCTCTCGTGCGCGGTGACCGGGCGCAGCCGGTCCGCGGACACCATGAGCTGGACGCGCAGCGGCAACAGACCCTTGTCGCGGGCGAGTTGATAGGCACCGAGTTCGACCGGGCTGTGGCCGAAGAGGGTGCCGCCGATGCCCGCTTCGGCGCAGGCGGTGACGCCCTCGGCCAGGCAGGTGCGGGCCGCGCGGCCGATCGCCTCGGCCAGGTCCTCCTGGGAGTGCGGCAGGCGCAGGGCGCGGGCGGCGCCCATGGCCTGTTCGGCGAGGAAGCCGTTCTCGTGCGGGATGCCGGCGGGCAGCAGGTCCAGGACGGCGGTGTTCACCACGCAGCCGTGTCCGGAGTCGTGCAGCAGGTAGAGCTTGCGTCCGTCGCTGACCTTGTCGAGGTCGGCGGCGGTGAGGTGACGGCCGAGCGCCCGCTGGTCGTAGCCGGCGATGCTCACCCAGTCGCCGGGTGCCCGGGTGCGGGCGACCGCCTCGGCCACGGCCGCGAGCACGTCGTCGACGCGGGTGCGGCCCGCGATGCTCGGGGTGTTCTGCTTGAACCCGGTCCAGGCGAGGTGGACGTGGGCGTCGATGAACCCCGGCAGTACCGTGGCGCCCTGCAGGTCGACGACCTCCCGGGCGGGCAGGGAGGTCACCGCCTCGTCGAGGCCCACGATCCGGCCCTGCCAGATGCCCAGGTCATGCGCGACCGGACGGTCCGGATCCATGGTGAGGAAACGGGCGTTGGTCAGCCTGGTGCACAGCATCGGCGGGATCAGGCGTCCTGGGAGGCGGCAAGGGACGTGGGACGCAGGTCAGTCCAGTGGGTCTCGACGTACTCCAGGCAGGCCTCGCGGGTGTTCTCGGCGAAGGCGATCGTCCATCCCCCGGGCACCTCGGCGAAGGACGGCCAGAGGGAGTGCTGCCCCTCGTCGTTCACCAGGACCAGGAAACGGCCTTCGTTGTCGTCGAAGGGGTTGGTGCTCATGCGCGCTGCCTCCTCGGAGGGTCAAGATTAGGTTAGGCTCGCCTAATTGACGGAGCTTAGCCTTTGGCCCTTCCCTCTCACAAGGAGACGTTCATGCGCGTGGCGGCGGCCGACGGTCAGGACGCGTTCGCCGGGTTCGGACTGCCGGGCGCGCCCGGCAGTGCCGCGTTCTGGGCCGCTGTGGGGGCACCCTCATCGGTGCCCGCCGAGGGCGGCGGTTGGGTGACCCTGTTCTTGTGGCGCGGGTCGTCGCCGGTGACCATCGAGTTCGAGAGCTGGTCGGAGCCGGTTGCCCTGCGCCGCTGGCAGCACACCGACTGCTGGTACGCCGAGGTGCGCATGCCCGCGCGGCTGCGGGTGACGTATCGGTTCGTGACGGAAGACGCCTTCCACGCCGACCCGTTCAACCCGGCCGGGGCGGGCGGGGACCGGTCCATCGTCGCGACTCCGGATGCCGGGGAGCAGCCGCACTGGCCGGTCGTGGGGGCCGATGCGGTGCTGCCCGTGCCGCGGGCCCGGATCCGCTGGGCGAGTGAACGCCTCGGCGGGCGGCGTACGGTGCGGCTTCATCCGGCGGGGGGCGGTGGGCCGATGGTGCTGCTGCTCGACGGGGACGACTGGCTGTATCTGCATCCGGCTGTGACCGCGTTCGACTCGGCCGTGGCTGCGGGTGAGGTGCCGCCGGTCACGCTGGTCTTTCTGCCGGCCAAGGACCGTGTCGGTGAGTTCGCGTGCCGGCCAGAGCTGTGGGAGGCCGTGCGGGACGAACTGCTGCCGCTGGTGGCGGAGTCGGGGACACCCGCCGATCTGGAGCGGCTGGTGGTGGCCGGGCAGAGCCTCGGGGGGTTGAGTGCGGTGTGGGCGGCGCTGGAGTTTCCCGGGCTGGTGTCGCGGGTCGCGTGTCAGTCGGGGTCGTTCTGGTGGACGCCGGATGCCCTGCGGGCGGCTGATCCGTTGGGGGGCCCGGTCGGCGGTGTGATCGCCGAGCGGCTGCGGGCGGGGGTTGATCTGTCGGGGCTGCGGGTCGCGTTCGACGTCGGGGAGCACGAGGACCGGATGCTGCCCCACTGTGAGGTGACCGAGGGCTTGGTGGAAGGGGCCGGGGCGACCGTGCGGGTGTCCCGGTCCGCGTCGGGGCATGACCGGGCCGGATGGCGCCATGCGTTGCTCAGGGATGTGGGCTGGGCGCTTCGCGCGTAGCGCCGTTGTCGGGTGCGGGTGCGTGGGGGCCGGTCGCGCAGTTCCCCGCGCCCCTGAAGGCGTATCCCCAGGGCCCTTGGTCGAGCCCACACGGCGGAGCCGCACATCGACTCAGCCCCGCGCCCCCGGAAAAGAAGGTCAGCGTGCCACCGCCGAGCAGTAGGTCTGGTCACTCGCCAGCAGGTTGCGGTGAGTATCCTCCGCGGCGATGACTCCGTCGTCCAGGACCAGCACCCGGTCCGCCGCGTCCAGGAACGCCGGGCTGCTGGTGATCACGATCGTCGTGCGGCCCCGGCGCAGCTTCGCCACGTTGCGGGCGATGAGCTGTTCGGTGACCGCGTCCACCGCCGTCGTCGGGTCGTGCAGGACCAGGACGTCGGTGTCGGCGGCCAGGGCGCGGGCCAGGGACAGGCGTTGGCGCTGGCCGCCGGAGAGGTTGGCACCCCGGTCACGGACGCCGTAGTCGAGGCCCTCGCGGTGCAGGGCCACGACATCGGTCAGCATGGAGGCCTCGACGGCGTCGGGCACGGTCCGGCTGGTGCCCGACGGGTCGATGTTCGTGCGGAGCGTGCCCGCGAAGATCTCCCCGTCGTACGGGTTGACCAGCAGGTGCTCACGGACCGCCTCGACGGAGAGGTCGGCCAGGTCCCGGCCGCCGATCCGTACCGTTCCCGCGTATGCGGTGGGCGGGACGCGCACGGCCAGGACGGCCGCGAGGTCGGCCGCCGCGCGGGGCTGGTAGGGGGCGATGGCGACGAACTCGCCCGCCTTCACGCGGAACTTCAGGTCGGTCAGAGTGCCGTGGCGGACGCAGTCGATCTCCAGGTCGCCGCCCGGGGACGGGCGTTCGGAGCCCGGCGTCATGACCGGCGGGGCCGACAGCACCAGCGCCATCCGCTCGGCCGACGCGCGCGCGATCATCACGTACTTGGGCATCTCCGAGAACAGCTTGAGCGGCTCCATGATGAACTGCGCCAGGCCCACCGCCATGACGAGTTCGCCGATGGTGATGCGGCCCTCGAACGCCAGCCAGCCCGCCGTCAGGGTCACGGCGCCGGCGAGGACGGCGTTGAGGGCCAGTGCGGTGCCGGCATAGGCGCCGTTCACCTTGGCGACGGTGATCGACTGGTGCTTCGCCTCGGTGCTGACCTTCCGGTAGGACCGGAACGCCGCGTGGTTGCCGCCGAAGCCGTGCAGCGGGCGCAGGCCGGTGATCAGGTCGGCGACCTTCGCACCCGCCCGCGCCACGCTCGCCTGCTGCTCCTGGGTGCTGCTGCCGATCCGCTTCGACATCACGCTGAGGACCGACAGGATCGCGACGGTGCCCACGATCACCAGCAGGCCGAGCCGGACGTCGGCCAGGCCCAGCGCGACCGCCGCGACCAGCACCGCCACCAGCGAGCTGATCAGCAGCGGCACCACCTCGATGATGTCGGCGGTCTGGTCGGCGTCCTCGGTGGCGATGGTCAGCACCTCGCCGGATTTGAGGTCGACGTCCCGGGCCACGGGCTGCAGGCCGCAGGCCGCGACCTTCACCCGCCAGCGGTGCGCCTCGGTCGTGTTGGCCTTCTGCAGGATCCGCATGCCGAACCGCCACGACAGCGAGACCGTCGTGATGATCACGGCCAGGGCGCCGATCGACAGGGCGAGCGCCTGGAGGCTGCGGCCGTCCCGCATCGTGTGTTCGACGATCAGGCCGAGTGCGATGGGAAAGGCCGTCTCACCGGCCTGGTAGAGGCCCATGAGGAGGGTGCCCCAGGCCATCGCGCCGATGTTGCGGCGCAGGGCGGTCCGCAGGATGGCGGCCCCGTGGCGGGGCCGCTGCGTGTCAGTTTTCATCGAGGTGGCGGGCAATCGCTTCCGGGGTTCGCAGGGTGAACAGATCGCGGATGGTGATCACAGGACCGTACTCGCGGCGGAGCAGCCCGATGAGCCGTACCGCCAGCATGGAGTGTCCTCCCAGGGACACGAAGTCGCTCACCGCGCTCACCTCGTCGTCGTCCAGGTCCAGTGCCTCGGCGAAGTACTCGCACACCACGGTCTCGGTCTCGGTCCGCGGGGCCCGCTCCCCCGCCGTGGTCAGCGCGCCCAGCGGCTTGGCCTCGGGCAGTGCCTTGGTGTCAGCCTTGCCGTTCACCGTCAGCGGGATGCCGTCGACCTGCGCGTAGTGGGTGGGCCGCAGGAAGTCCGGCAGCCCGGCGCCCACCTCGGCGGCGACCGCCGCGAGTTCCGCCCCCTCCAGCACCAGGTAGGCGGCCAGCCGGTGGGCGCCGTCGACCTGGGGGTCGGGCTGGGCGACCGCGGCGACGAACCGCACCGCCGGGTGCGCCGCGAACACGGCCTCCACCTCGCCGAGTTCGACCCGATGACCGCGGATCTTGACCTGCTGGTCGGTGCGGCCCAGGTACATCAGGTTGCCGTCCGGCCGGCGGACCACCAGGTCGCCGGTGCGGTACATGCGCTCGCCGGGCTCGCCGAACGGGCAGGCGACGAAGCGGTGCGCCGTCTGGGCGGGCTGCCCGAGGTAGCCGCGTGCGATGCCGATGCCCGACACGTACAGCTCGCCGGGCACCCCGTCCGGCAGCGGCCGCAGCCAGGGGTCCAGGACGTACACGTCCGTGTTGTCGATGGCGACGCCCACCACCGGGTCCTGGCAGTCGAAGGTGCCGACGCCGAGGGTGTTGATGGTGTACTCGGTGGGCCCGTACAGGTTGTAGCCGACCGTGCCCTCGGTCTCGGCGAGCCGCTGCCACAGCGTCGGGGTGACGGCCTCGCCGCCCAGCAGCACCAGCGCGGGCCGCCGTTCGGGCTGGTCCAGCAGGCCCTCGGCCACCAGCTGCTGCGCGTAGGTCGGGGTCACGTTGACGACGTCGATCCCGTGCTCCAGGCAGTACTCCACCAGCCGGGGCGCGTCCCGCCGCAACTCCTCGTCGCAGATGTGCACTTCATGGCCGTCGGCGAGCCACAGCAGCTCCTCCCACGACATGTCGAACGCGAACGACACGGTGTGGGCGATCTTGAAGGCCCGGTGGCCGTGCTCGGCCAGCACCGGCTCGAAGATCCGGCGCTGATGGTTGATCAGCATGTTGGTGAGACCGGCGTACTCGGTCACCACGCCCTTGGGCTTTCCGGTGGAGCCGGAGGTGTAGATCGTGTACGCGGGGTGGCGCAGGCGGTCGGGGTCGTCCGGGGCGAACGTCACGAACGGCTCGGCGTCGGGAAGCGGCCGGTCCAGTTCGATCAGGTCGCCGGTCAGCCGGGGCGAGACCGCACTCACGGTGAGGATCACGTCCGGGCGGGCGTCGCCGACGATGGCGGCGATCCGCTCGTCCGGGTGGTCCAGCTCCAGCGGCACATACGCGGCGCCGACCCGCAGGACGGCGAACAGCGCCGCGATCCAGTCGAGGGAGCGCGGGATCGCGAGACCCACGGTCGTCTCCGGGCCGATGCCGCGCGCGGCGAGCACGCCCGCCACCGCCCTGCTCCGGTCGCGGAGTTCGGCGAACGTCATCGTCGAGCCGTGGGCGACGAGCGCCACGCGCTGCGGGTCGCGGTCCGCCGCCTGGTCGAACCGGTCGACGACGGTGTCCGTGCCGACGTCGGTGCGTACGGCCGGCTCGGGCACCGCGCCCAGCCCCCGCAGCGCGCCGACCGGCCCGGTCGCCCGGGACAGGTCCTCGAGCACGCTCAGGTAGTCGTCGAGGAGACGGCGGGCGTTGCCGGTGTCGCCGTCGCGGTACTCCAGCTTGACCGTGAGCCGGTCCCCGGGCGTGACGACCCAGGTGAACGGATAGTGAGTGGAGTCGTCGGCCTTGACCGAGGTGATTCCGTGCCGGGCGTTCATCTCGGCGAACGCGTCCATGTCCAGGAAGTTCTGCAGCACGAACAGGTTGTCGAACAGGGTGTCGTGCCCGCTGGCCCGCTGGATCTCGCCGAGCCCGAGGTGCTCGTGCTCCATCGCCTCGACCCGGGTCGCCTGGACGGCCGACAGATAGGCGCGGACCGACTGCTCCGGGCGGGCCCGGGTCCACATCGGCACGGTGTTGAGCAGCACGCCCACGATGTCGGAGCGCCCCTCGCCCTCGCGGCCGGAGACGGTCACGCCGAACACGGCGTCGGCGCGGCCGGTGTGCGCGCCGAGCAGCAGGCCGAACGCGCCGGTCAGCACCGAGTTGAGGGTGACGCCGTGCACCCGGGCCGCTTCCCGCACCAGGTCGGACTGTTCGGCGGACAGCGAGTGCACGAGGGCCTTCGGCAGGTCGTCCGAGAAGGCCGGCGCGGGCCCGGCGAGCAGGGTGGGGCCGGGCAGGGCGGCCAGCCGGTCCGCCCAGAAGCGTTCCGATCCGGCGGAGTCCTGGGCGGCGAGCGCCCGGGCGTACTCCTCGAAGCTCGGCGTGGCCGGTGTGTCGTCGAGTGGCTCGCCGGCGAGGACGGCACGGTAGGCGTCGAACAGGTCGCGCAGGACGATCTCGCGGGACCAGCCGTCCCACAGCAGCAGGTGGTAGCTGAGCAGCAGGCCGTCCCGGCCGCCGGGCAGGTGCACGACCGTCAGCCGGATCAGCGGCGGCTCGCCCGGGTCGAACCCGGTGTCGCGGTCCCCGGCGCGCAGGGCGTCGATCTCCGCGTCCGTCGCCAGGTCGACCGTGCGGACGTCGACGCGCCGGCCGGCCTTGAGGACCTGTACCGGGTTGCCGTCGTCGTCGGTGGTGAAGCCGGCGCCGACGACCGGGTGGCGCGCGATCACATGCGCCATCGCCTCGGCCAGCGCGCCGGTGTCCAGGCGCCGGTCGAAGGTGAACCAGTTCTGTGCGACGTAGTGCCCGGCCGAGCCCGCCAGCTGGGCCTGGAAGAACAGGCCGCGCTGGAGCGGGGTGACCGGGGCGGTGCGCTCGGCCGTCGTCGCGGCGTCCGCGAGGTGCTTCAGGGCGCTGCGCCAGTGCTCGGTGATCTCGTCGGGGACGCCCTCGGCGAGGACGAACTCGGCGAGCAGGCTTCCGGTGACCTCGTCGGTCCACGCGTTGACCTCGACGGCGTACGGGCTGCGCTGGTCGCCGCGAGTGAGGTGCAGCGCCTGGGACTCGCTGCCCCGGCCGAGGTAGTTGAACAGCACCTGCGGGCGGGCGGTGAGCAGCGGGGCCGTCTGCGGGTTGAGGTACCGGAGCAGGCCGTAGGCGACGTGTCCGTCCTCGTCCGGCTGACGCTCGACGACTTCGCGCGCGGCGGCGACGGGGTCGGTGTGCGGGGTGAGCCGCACGGGTGCGATGGAGGTGAACCAGCCGACGGTACGGGTGTAGTCGTGCTGTTCGCGTGCCGGGACCCTGCCGTGCCGCTCCAGGTCGATCGCGAGGTCGGTGGGCGACGGCTGGATCCTGGTCAGCGCGGTGCGCAGGGCGCCGCAGAGCAGCTCGGTGAGACCGACGCCGAGTGCGGCGGGCGCGGTGCGGGTGAGGCGGTCGCTCACGTCGGGGGCGAGTACGACCGTCGTCTCGCGCAAGTGGCCGGGGTCGGGCAGCAGTTCGGGGGCCTGGAGTGTCGTGAGCCAGCGGCCGAGGTCGTCGACGGCTTGTGCCGACCGGAGCGTCATGGCTTCGGCGTACTCGGCGTAGGACGTGGTCGGCGGGGCCAGGTTCTCTCCGCGCAGGGCCGCCGCCAGGTCGTCCAGAAGGATCAGCCAGGAGACCGAGTCGACGGCCAGGTGGTGCACGGTGACGACCAGGGTCCTGCTCGCCTCCAGCCACGCGAACGCGACGACGTCCCCGGACTCGGGGTCGAGCCGTCCGGCGGCCTCGTTCGCGACGGCTGTCGCGTCGGTGGTGTCCGGGCGTACGACGGTGATCTCGCGGGCGGGGTCGGTGCGGAGGGTCCACACGCCGTGTCCGGTACCCAGCCTCAGTCGGAGGGCGGGGTGTGCGGCGACCACGGCGGTCGCGGCGCGCACGGCGTCCGTGAAACCGGTGCCTTCGGGGGCCTTCAGTGTCCTGGCCTGGGCGAAGCGGGTGAGGGAGCCGCCGAGTTCGCGTTGGCGGAGGATGATCGGGGTGGGGGGCAGCGGGCCGTCTTCGCGGTGGGTGGTCTCCGGAGTGGCCCGGGGTGTGTTCGTTTCCAGGTGTTCGGCCAGTGCGCGGGGGGTTTTGAGCAGGAAGACGTCCCTCGGGGTGAGGGGCAGGCCCAGGGTTCGGGCCCTGTTCACGACCGTGATGGCGATGATGCTGTCGCCTCCGGCGTGGAAGAAGTCGGTGTCGGGGGTCACTTCCGTATCGGTCAGCGTCTCGGTGAAGATCTTGGTGAGTGCGGCGACCGCGGTGGTTTCTTCTGCGGGTGCCTTGTGGCTGGTCGCGCAGTTCCCCGCGCCCTCGAAGGGGCGCTCAGCCAGAGCCTTTCGATCCAGCTTGCCGTTCACCGTCAGCGGTAGGGCGTCGATCGGCAGCACTCGGCCCGGGACCATGTGTACGGGCAGCTTCTCCGACAGCCGGCTCTCGAAGTCGTCCGGCACCCGGCCCACCACATGCGCCACCAGATGGTCCCCGGTGTCCGCCACCGTCACCGCCACGTCGGTCACGCCGTCCAAGGCCCTGATCGCCGACTCCACCTCGCCCGACTCGATACGGAAGCCCTTGAGTTGGACCTGACCGTCGGCGCGGCCGGTGAAGTGCAGTTCGCCGTCGAGGGTGCGGACGGCGAGGTCGCCCGTGTGGTACATGCGGGAGCCGTCGGCCGCGAACGGGTCGGCCACGAAGCGGCCCGCGGTGAGGCCGGGCCTGCCCAGGTAGCCGAGCGACACCTGGTCGCCGGCGACGTAGATGGCGCCCTCCCGGCCCGGCGGCACCGGGCGCAGCCGGTCGTCGAGGAGGTAGGTGACCAGTCCGGGGATCGGGCCGCCGATGGGGCTGACGTCGTCCCCGGGGGCGAAGTCCTCGTCGGTCAGCACCCGGTGGGTGACGTGGACGGTGGTCTCGGTGATGCCGTACATGTTGACCAGCTCGGGGGCGGCCGTGCCGTGCCGCTCGACCCAGCCGCGCAGCCGCCCGAGGTCCAGTGCCTCGCCGCCGAAGATGATGCGGCGCAGGGCGGGCAGCGGTTCGCCGGTGAGCCGGTCGGCCTCGATGAACTGGTAGAAGGCCGAAGGGGTCTGGTTGAGGACGGTGACGCCGTGCTCGCGGACCAGCCGGTGGAAGTCGACCGGGGACCGCGTCAGGCCGTACTCGGGCACCAGCAGCTCACCGCCGTGCGCCAGCGCGCCCCACAGCTCCCAGACCGCGAAGTCGAAGGAGAAGGAGTGGAACTGGACCCAGACGTCGTCGGGGCCGAAGTCCATGGCGGGTCGGGTGTTGGCGAGCAGGGTCACCACACTGGAGTGCGGGACGACGACACCCTTGGGGCGGCCGGTCGAGCCGGATGTGTAGATCACGTAGGCGGGGGTGTGCCAGTCGGGCTCGGGGCCGGGCTCCGTGAGGACGGGCGAGGCCTCTTCGCCCTGCACCAGTACGCGTGCGGGCACCCCGGCCCGGGCCAGGAGTCGCGTGAAGCGGTCGCGCTGGTCGCGGTCCACGAGGACGACCTGGGGGGCCGCGTCGGCGAGGATGTACTCCAGCCGTTCGTCCGGGTACGCCAGGTCCAGCGGGACGTACGCGCCGCCCGCGCCGATGATCGCGACCAGGGCGACGACCTGCTCCAGGGAGCGCGGGACGGCCACGGCGACCCGTTTGCCCGGGCCGGCTCCGGCCGCGCGCAGGGCCGAGGCCAGGCTGGTCTTCGCGTCGGACAGTTCGCCGTAGGTCAGGGAACGGGTGGTGCCGTCGAGTCCGCACTGGGTGACGGCGGTGGCTGCCGGGTCGCGGCGGGCGGCGGTGTCGAACAGTGCGCCCAGGGTGGTCGGGGTGATCGGTGCGGGGCGCCGCTCGCTGTCGGGCGTCAGGTCGTCGACGGGGGTGTCGGGCCGGGTGAGGAGGCGGGTCAGGGTCCCGCTGAAGGTGTGCAGGACCGCCCGGGCGGTCGACTCGCTCAGCAGTTCGTTGTCGTGGATGAGGTTGAAGCGCGGCCGGCCGTCCGGAGTGCGCTCGACCACGAGCGTGAGCGGGTAGTGCGGAGCGCCCTCGTTGACGAGGGCGGTGATGGCCAGCGTGTCGCCGGGGCGCCGGAGCGAGGTCACGTCGGTGGCCACGTCGAACACCACGAGCGTGTCGCAGAGGGAGCCGGAGCCCGCCTGGCGGCCGATGCGTGCCAGGGAGACGTGCTGGTGCGGCAGGACGGCGCTCTGGTGGTCGCGTACGGCGGTGAGCAGGTCGGCCGCGGTGGTCGCGGGGGTCCAACGGGCACGTACGGGAACGGTGTTGATGAACAGGCCCACCATCTCCCCGATGCCGGGCACGTCGGCGTCGCGGCCGGAGACCGTGGAGCCGAACACGACGTCCCGGCCCTGGAGGATGCCGCCCAGGGTGACGGCCCAGGCGCTGTGCACGGCGACGCTCAGCGGCACGCCGGCCTCGCGGGCGGCGGCGTCGAGGTCGCCCTCGGGTTCCATGGCGGTGTCGGCGAACCGGTCTGAGGGCGTGTGTCCTTCGGCGATCAGTGAGGGGCCGGGCAGTCCGGCGAGCTCCTCGCGCCAGACGCGGTCGCTCTCGTCGGCGTCGCGTCCGGCGAGCCAGTGCACGTAGTCGGCGAAGCCGCCCAGCGGGTGGACGGTGCCCGGCGCGTGGTACTCGGCGAGCAGCGCGCGGAGCATGGGCGGCACCGACCAGCCGTCGGCGATGATGTGGTGCACGGTCTGCACCAGGACGTTCCGTCCGGAGCCGGCGCGAACGAGCGTGTATCGCATGAGGGGGCCGGTGGCCAGGTCGAAGCCGGTGCGGCGGTCCCGTTCGGCGAGGTCGCGTATCTCCTCGTCGGTGATGCCGGGGCGGTCCAGGGTGGTGAAGGGGGCCTGGAGGCCGTTCTCCAGGACGGAGACCACGCGGCCGTCGGTGAGTGCCGTGAAGCGGGCGGCCAGGTTCGGGAACAGGGTGAGCAGCCGGGTGGCCGCCGTCGCGAGCCGGCCGGCGTCCACCTCGCCGTCGAGGGTGAGCAGTTGCTGCTCGACGTAGGCACCCGCGGAGTCGTCGTCGAAGACCGAGTGGAAGTAGAGGCCTTCCTGGAGCGGGGTCAGCGGCAGGATGTCCCGCAGGCCCGGGCTGTCCAGGGCGTCGACGTCGGCCTGGGTGAGCGGTACGAGGGGGAAGTCGCTGGGCGAGTGGCCGCCCTGGTCGAGTGCGGCGAGTCCGGTCAGGGCCGTGCGGAAGTAGTCGGCGAGTGTCGTGATGTCGGCGTCGGTGAACAGGCCGTCGGGCCAGGAGATGGTGGTGACCAGCTCGTACGCGCCGGACGCGGCGGGTTCGGCGATCGCGTTGAACTCCAGGGCGCGCGGCAGGCGCATCCGCGGGTCGCGCTTCTCGCCCAGCTGGCCGGTGGTGCCGGCCAGTTGCCAGTCGCCGGGTGCGCCTGCGGCGAAGCGGCCGAGGTAGTTGAAGAGCACCTGGGGCGCGGGGGCGTCGAACTCGCTGTGGGTGAGGTAGCGCAGGGCGCCGTAGGAGACGCCGTTGTCCGGTACCCGGGCGAGGTCCTCCTTGACCGCCTTGAGGGCGGCGGTCAGGTACGCGGGGGTGGTGAGGTCGGCTGCCGTGCCGGGGTCCACGGTCACCGGGAAGAGGGTGGTGAACCAGCCCACGGTCCGCGACAGCTCCGGCTCGAAGCCGGCCGAGCCCGCCACGAACTGTCCTTCGCGGCCGTGGCCTTCGAGCTCGATGTGGGCGAAGGTCTGGTCCTGGCCGAGGTCGCGCCGCCGCCGGGCGAGGGCGACGGCGAGGGCGGTGAGGAGGACGTCGTTGACGCCGGCGTGGAACTTCGCGGGGATCTCACCCAGCAGCGCGGCCGTGACCTCGGGGCCGACCGTGACGGTCCGCAGGCGTTCGCCGGCGACGGTGTCCGTGTCGGACAGGGCGCGGTGGGCCAGCGGCTGGTCCTCGCCGGGCAGGGGGCGCCGGTAGCAGGAGCTGTCGGCGTCGAACGCGGCACGTTCCAGCAGCTGGGTCCAGCGCCGGAACGACATTCCCGTCGGGGGGAGTTCGACGGGCTCGCCCGAGCCGAACTGCCGCCAGGCGGTGGCCAGGTCCTCCATGAGGATGCGCCAGGAGACGCCGTCGACGACCACGTGGTGGGCGACGAGGACGAGTTGGCGTGCCTCGGGGCGCCAGACGGCCCGGAGCATCACGCCGTTCGCCGGGTCCAGTCCGGCCGTGGCGAGGGCGATGCACTCGTCGAGCGGCCGGTCGCTGCGCTGCCAGCCGGGCTCGGCCCGGTCCGCCTCGGGGATGTCGAAGCTCCAGCGGCTGCCGCGCACCAGTCTGGCGCGGAGCATGTCGTGTCGGGCGACGAGCGCGGTGAGGATCGTGTCGAGGGCGTCGGCGGTCAGGCCCGCGGGGGTGTTCAGGACGACCGACTGGACGAAGCCGTCGACGGCGTCCGTGGTCTCGCCGAGCCACTGCACGATGGGTGAGCCGACGACGGTGCCGGTGGCGACATCGGCGTGGTCCACGGTGGAGACGTCCTCGCGGCTCGCGACCGCTGCCAGCGCGCCCACCGTGCCGTGGGTGAAGATCTGCCGTGCCGTGACGTGCAGGCCCCGCTCGCGCAGTGCGCTCAGCAGGGAGATCGCGAGGATGCTGTCGCCGCCGAGCTGGAAGAAGTCCTGATCGACGCCGACCTCTTCGAGGCGCAGCACCTCCGCGACCGCTGCGCACACCGCCCGTTCGTCGTCGGTGGTGGGGCGGGCGAGGGAACTCGTGCCGATCGTGGGCTCGGGGAGCGCGTTGCGGTCGAGCTTGCCGTTGGCGGTGAGCGGGAACTCCTCCATCACCACGATGTGGGGGGGCACCATGTACTCGACCATGTGCGCGCCGGCCCACGCCTTGACCTCGTCGGCCCGTAGGTCCTCGCTGCCGGCGGTGGGTATGACGTAGCCGATGAGGTAGGTGCCGCCGGCCGTGTTCTTCTTCGCGACGACGCAGGTGTGCCGGACTCGGGGGTGCTCGGCGAGGCCGACCTCGACGTCCTCGATCTCCAGCCGCATGCCGCGGATCTTGATCTGGTTGTCGGCGCGGCCGAGGAAGTCCAGCGATCCGTCGGGGGCGAAGCGGGCGAGGTCCCCGGTGCGGTAGAGACGGGAGCCGTCGTTCGCGAAGGGGTTGGCGACGAAGCGGGACGCGGTCAGGCCGGGCGCGCCCACGTAGCCGCGGCCCAGGAGGAAGCCGCCGACGTAGAGTTCACCGCCGACGCCGACCGGGACCGGGCGCAGTTCGTCGTCCAGGACGTAGAGCTGGGTGTTGGGGTTGGCCTTGCCGATGGACGTCGACAGGCGTTCCGCGGCGCCCCGGTAGATGACGTGGGAGACGCCGATGGTGGTCTCGGCGGGGCCGTAGCCGTGGTACATGGGGATGTCGAGCCTGGTGCGGAAGCGCTCGTACAGCTCGGGGGTGAGGACCTCGCCGCCGCACCACACGTGCCGCAGGCTGTCCAGGCGGCCGGAGTCGCCGGCCATCTCCAGCAGCACGTCCAGCATGGACGACACCAGGTACGTGAAGGTGACGCGCTGCTCGGCGATGACGCTCAGGAGGTGGTGCGGGTCGCGTTCGCCGCCGGGCCGCAGGACGACGAGGCGTCCGCCGGAGACGAGCGGCAGGAAGATCTCGTTGATGGAGATGTCGAAGGACAGCGGCGCCTTGAACAGCGAGGCGTCGTCGTGGCCGAAGCCGAGGATCTCGTTCACCTGCCACAGCAGGCGCTCGCTGATCGCCTCGTGCCGGATCATCGCGCCCTTGGGCCGCCCGGTCGAGCCGGACGTGAAGATCACATAGGCCAGCGCGTCACCGAGGACGGTGACGCCGGGCCCCTCCGCCGGGTACGAGCCGTACCGCCAGTCACCCAGGTCGACGGCCACGGCGTCCGGTTCGGCCGGGTCGTGCTCGCCGGAGGCGTTGAGCTGGACGACGACCCGGGCGTCCTGGATGACGACGGCCCGGCGCGCGGCGGGCCACTGCGGATCGAGCGGTACGAAGGCGCAGCCGGCCTGGAGCACGGCGAGCAGCCCGATCACCATGTCGGCGGATCGGGTCAGGGAGATGCCGACGACCTGTTCGGAGCCGAGTCCGCGTGCGAGCAGGTGATGGGCCAACTGGGCGGCGTGCTCGGCCGCTTCACGGTAGGTCAGCGTGCGGTGTTCGTCGACGACGGCCACGGCGTCCGGTCGTGCGCTCGCCTGACGGTGGAACATCTCCACGATGGTGGGGCGGTCCCGGTCGGCCCGGTTGTCGTTCCACTCGGCCAGAACCCGGAGTCTGGCCGCCACGCTGGACGGGCCGATGGTGCCCAGCGGCCGGTCCGGGAAGTCGGCCAGGTCGTCCAGCGCCAGCTGTGCGTCCTCGGGGGTGACGCCCTCGGGGACGGTGATGCCGCGGCCGTCCGGGGTGACGTCCCAACCGCCGGACGCGGTCCCGCCGTTGTCGACCCAGCCGAGGACGTCGGCGAAGAGCGTGCCGGGCGCGAGGTCGATGCCCTCGGGGCTGCTGCCCGTCGCCCAGTACGACAGGCCGATGGCGCAGGCCTCGGTGATGGTCCGGTCCGGGTAGTCGCCGATCCGCCGGCGCACATCGGCCAGGCGTGTGGGGGAAAGCAGTGCGAGACGAGCGCGCGGTTCCATCATCGAAGACTCAGCGTCCCTTCCAGAATGTGGAGTTAGGCTAACCTAAATAAGGGTTGCCTAACTACCCTCTCGCCAGGCCCGCCACAGTCGTGCGTACCGGCCACCCAGAGCCACCAGTTCCTCGTGCGTCCCCTGCTCCACGACCCGTCCCGCGTCGAGCACGGCGATCCGGTCCGCGGCCATCGCCTGGGTCAGCCGGTGCGCCACGAACAGCGTGGTGCGGCCCGCGCACGCGGCCAGTACGGCCCGCTCCAGCTCGGCGGCGCCCTCGCTGCCGGCCTCCGCGGTCGACTCGTCGAGCACCACCACCGGCGCCCTGCCCAGCACCAGCCGCGCCAGGGCGATCTGGGCGACCTTGGTGACGTCCAGGCGCTCACCGCCTTCACCGACCGGGGTGTTCAGCCCGTCGGGCAGCGCGGCGACCCAGCCCTCCGCGCCGACCGTGCGCAACGCGTCCATCAGCTCCCCGTCGGTCGCCCCCGGCGCGGACAGCCGCAGGTCGTCGGCGAGCGGGCCGGAGAACACGTGCGTCTCCTGCGTCAGGATGCTGACCAGGGCCCGCGCCCCGGCCTCGTCCAGGTCGGCCAGATCGGTCGTCCCGACGCGCACCGACCCGGCCTGCGGGGTGCCGATCCCGGCGATCAGCGCGGCAAGCGTCGTCTTGCCCGCGCCCGTGGCGCCCACCAGGGCGAGCGAGCCTCCGGCCGGGATCGACAGGTCCACATCCCGCAGCACCGGCTCCTCGGAGCCGGGGTAGCGGAACGTGAGCCCCTCGACCGTCACCGGGTACACCCCCGCCCGGGCCGCCGTCACGGACTCGTCGCCGACCAGCCGCTCCTCGGCGGACTCCCCCAGCACCCCGACCAGGCGGGTCAGGCTCGCGCCCGACTTCTGTGCCTCGTCGAAGGTGAACATGATGGCGCCCAGCGGGGTGAACAGCCGGTGGAACAGCAGCGGAGCCGCCGACACCTCGCCCAGGGTGGCCGCGTCGGCCTCCAGCAGGGCGTACCCCACCACGAGGATCAGGACCAGACCGATGAACTCGGCACGGTTCTCCCGGCCGACGAACCGGCCGAAGAACCGGAACACCTCGATACCGAGCTCGCGCACCCGCCACGACTCGGTGGTGACCTTCTCGCGGAAGGCGCCCTCCAGGCGGTAGGCCCGGACCGTGTCGATGCCGTTCAGGCCGCTGATGAACGCCTGGGCTCGGTCGGCCTGGGCGACGCGCTGCTTCCGGTAGAGCGGGGCGGACCGGGGCAGGTACCAGCGCAGCGCCAGCGCGTACGCGGGCAGCGCGCCCGCACCGGCCAGGCCGAGCCGCCAGTCGAGCCCGAACATGCCGAGGGTCGCGATGACGACCAGCACGCCCGCCGAGAACACCGTGGGGACGGCCGTGCGGATGCCCTTGGAGATGACGGCCACGTCGTCTCCGACCCGGGAGAGCACGTCCCCCCGGCCGACCTGCTCGATCCGTGCGCTCGGCATGCCGAGCACCGCGCGGACGGCGCCTTCGCGCAGCCGCGCGAGCAGATCCGCGCCCAGCCGCCCGATCAGGTACGTGGAGACCGCGGTGGCCGCCGCGCCGAGCAGCGCGGCGGCACCGATGAGCACCCCGATCGTGACCAGGACCGAACGGTCCTCGTCCCCGACGACCCCGTCGACCACCCGGCCGAGCAGGAGCACCGGGAGCACCTGGAGCGCCGCCCCCGCGACCGTGGTGAGCGCGGTCGCGATCGTCAGCCCGGGCATCGCGCGGCAGTGCTCCGCGACCCAGCGGGCGGCCTCGCGTCCGGTCGTCGTGCGCAGGGCCGCCGGGGCGACGCGCGTGTCGGTGGTGCTCACTTCCCTACTCGACCGACTTGACGAGCTCGTCGATCGCGTACGGCATGGACAGCAGGGTGCCCTGGGAGATGGCCGCGCCGACCGCCGGTCCCTCGCTGTCGAGCAGGTAGGACACGTTGCCCTTCTTCACGGCGTCGAGGTTGGCGAACAGCTTGAACTTCTTCAACGCGTCGGTGTCGGCCTTGTCGTTGATGACGAAGATGTGGTCGACGTCGACGAGGTCGATGCGCTCGGGCGAGAGCGTGGTGTAGAAGTTGCCGCCCGCGACCTTGTCGATCTCGGTCTGGTACTTGTAGCCGATGCCCGTGACGAGCCGGCCGCGCACGTCGGTGGAGGTGAAGGGTGCCACCGAGTCCTTGTACCAGGACAGCGCGACGGCCCTCTCCTTGGCGAGCTCGGGGTGTGCCTTCTTGGCCGCGTCCAGCTGGCCCTGGATGTCGTCGACCATCTTCTGGCCCTCGTCGGCCTTGCCGAGGGCCTTGGCGATGTGCAGGGCGTTGTCCTGCCACGGAGCGCTGAAGGGCTCCTTCTCGCCCTTGGTGCGGGCCACCGTCGGGGCGATCTTGGAGAGTTTGTCGTAGGCGGCCTGGTCGATCTCGGAGTACACCGCCACGATCAGGTCGGGGCGAAGGGCCGCGATCTTCTCGTAGTTGGGGCCGGAGTCGCCGTTCTCCATGACGACCTCGGGCTTGGTGTCGCCCCACTTGTCCTTCACCCAGGGCCACTGGGTGTTGATGTCGGGGCTCTTGCCGGGCGGGTTCGGGTACTGGTCGACCATGCCGACGGGCTTGATGCCGAAGGCCAGGACGGTCTGGTCGTCGGTGTAGCCGACGGAGACGACCCGCTGGGGCGCCTTCTCGACCGTCGTGGATCCGAACGCGTGCTCCACGGTGACCGGGAAGTCGCCGGCGGCCGCGGCCTGAGTGCCCTCGCCCTTGTTGCCCGCGGTGTCCGACGAGCCGGAACCGCATCCCGCGAGGAGACCGACGCCGAGGGCGGCCGCGGACAGTACCGCTGTCAGCCGCCGCCATGGCCTTCCGGACGTCGTTCGATGGAGGAGCATCCAAATCCCCTTGCTTTCGCGCCAGTTCGCTGCACCCTCGCCTAAGGGCAGCCAAACCTTACCGTGCCAGGGTGAGGTTAGCCTAGCCTTACTAATCGTCCTGTGGCGGAAGGTGTCCCGGCTGCACATGGGCCCGCCCGATCGGCACGATGAGCGGCCGGTCGCCGACCGGGTCGTCGATCACCCGGGCGCGCAACCCGAAGGCCTCGTGCAGCAGTTCGGCGGTGACGACGTCACGAGGATGCCCCTGCGCCAGGATCGAGCCCTCCCGCATCACGACGAGGTGGTCGCTGTAGCGCGTGGCCAGGTTGAGGTCGTGCAGCACCATCACAACGGTGCACCCGGACTCGTGCAGATCGTCGACCAGGTCGAGGACGTCGAGGGCGTGTGCCAGGTCCAGATAGGTCGTCGGCTCGTCCAGCAGCAGCAGGTCGGTGCCCTGAGCCAGTGTCATCGAGATCCAGACGCGCTGGCGCTGCCCGCCGGACAGCGCGTCGACCGGGCGGTCGGCGAGGTCGGACACCCCGGTCATCGCCAGGGCGCGTTCCACCACGTCGGCGTCGTCGGACGACCACTGCCGCAGCCAGCTCTGGTGCGGGTGACGTCCCCTGGCGACCAGGTCGGCCACGGTCAGCCCCTCCGGCGCGACCGGCGCCTGCGGCAGCAGTCCGAGTTTCTTCGCCACGTCCCGGGTCCGGAGCCTGCCGATGTCCTCGCCGTCCAGGACGACCGTCCCACTGGTCGGCTTGAGCAGCCGCGACAGCGTGCGCAACAGGGTGGACTTCCCGCAGCCGTTGGGGCCGATGATCGTGGTGATCACGCCGGGCGGTATCGCCACGTCGAGCTCGTCGATGACGACCCGGCCGCCGTAGCCGACCGTGACGCCTCGGGCTGCGAGCCGCGAAGTGCCGCCGACCGCGGCCTCGGTGACGGACTGTGCGACCACGGGTCCCCCCTTGCTCAGGTTCAGCTGACTTTTGTACATCTACCGCACGTTCGCCCGTACCAGCAGATAGACGAGGAAGGGCCCGCCGATCGCGGCGGTGACCACGCCGACCGGGAGCGAGACCGGCAGCGCCGTGCGGGCGACGAGGTCCGAGCCGGTCAGCAGCAACGCGCCCGTCAGCCCCGAGGCCACCATCGGCGGTGTGGGGCAGCGCGCCAGACGCATCGCCACCTGCGGTGCCACCAGCGCGACGAACGGCACCGGGCCCGCCGCGCTCACCGCCACACCGGCCAGCAGCACCGCGCACAGCAGCAGGACCGCCCGCACCCTCGCGTACCGGACGCCCAGGCCCGCGGCGACCTCGTCGCCGAAGTGCATCGGCCTGAACTGGAAGGCGACGCAGGACACGACGGCCAGGAGGGCGAGTCCGCACCACAGAGCCGTCGAGACCTCGCCCCAGGAGCGGTTCTCCAGGGAGCCGACCAGCCACGCCTGGGCCCGGGCGACGTCCCTGATGTCGGCCGTGACGAGCAGCCAGGTCGTGATGGCCTCCATCACGGCGCTCACCGAGATGCCGATGAGGATGAGCCGGAAACCGTCCACTCCGCGCCGCCAGGCCAGGAGGTACACCAGCAGGCCCGTGCCGAGCCCGCCCGCGAGCGCCGCGGCCGACAGGCCCACGGAGTTGACGACCGCCGCGGCGGTCCCGCCCGAGACCGTCACCAGGAACACCGCGACGGCGCTGGCCCCCAGGGTGATCCCCAGGACGTCCGGACTGGCCAGGGGATTGCGCGCGATGGCCTGCGTGAGCGCCCCGGACACGCCGAGGGCGACGCCCACGACGAGTCCGGCCAGCGCGCGCGGCATCCGCAGGTCCATGATGACGAACTCGTCGACCTGCTCACCCCGCCCGAAGAGCGTGGCGATCACCTGCGGGAGGCCGATCGGGAAGTCCCCGACGCCGATGGACACGCAGAACACCAGGAAGGCCGCCGCCGCGAGCAGCAGCGTGACGCACAGGAGCCAGGGCCGCCAGACGAACGACACCCGGCCGAGCCGCACGCCCGGCGGCAGGGACGGCTTCACATCGGTCAGGTTCATGCTTTCCTGAACTTTCCGCGCCACACGAGCACCGCGAAGAAGGGGGCGCCGAGTAGCGCCACGAGGACGCCGGCGTCCAACTCGCCCGGCCGCACCACCAGTCGGCCGACGATGTCGCACAGCAGCAGCACGACGGCCCCGAGCAGACCGGCGTACGGCACCAGCCAGCGGTAGTCCGGGCCGGTCAGGTACCGGGCCACGTGGGCGACCATGAGGCCGAGGAAGGCGATGGGGCCGCACGCGGCCGTCGCCGCGCCCGCCAGCAGGGTGATGGCGGTGATGCCGACGGTCCGGCTCAGCGCGATGTTCACGCCCAGACCCCTGGCCACGTCGTCGCCCAGGTTGAGCAGGTTGAGGGAGGGCAGCGTGGTCAGGGCCAGCAGGAGACCGGCGCCGATGAACGCGGTCACCGGCCAGATGACGTCGAATCCGGCACCGGCGAGGGAGCCGGCGTTCCAGAACCGCAGGGCGTTCAGCGCCGCCTGGTCCGACAGCGCGACGGCGGTGGTCATCGCCGCGAGGAAGACCGTGACGCCCTGGCCGGCCAGGGCGAGGGTCAGCGGGTTGCCGGCCCCGCGTCCGATGCTCGCCAGACCGAACACCACGACACCGGCGACGGCCGCACCGGCGAAGGCGAACCAGACGTACTGGAACGGGTTGCCGAGCCCGAACACGGAGATCGCCACCACCACCGCGAACGAGGCACCGGAGTTCACGCCCAGCAGGCCGGTGTCGGCGATCGGGTTGCGGGTGAACCCTTGGATCAGCGCCCCGCCGACGCCGAGGGCGATGCCCGCGACGATCCCGAGGACCGTGCGGGGCACCCGTACGGTCTCGACGATGAGTCTGATCTCCGTGAGCCGCCGGTCGGTGTCCGGGGCGCCGAACAGTCCGTGCCACACCTCGGCGGGGCTCAGGGCGCGTGCGCCGACGGCCAGCGACAGGACCGCGGCGATCACGAGGACCGCCAGAAGGGTGCCCAGACCCACGACCCGCCGTCGGCGGGTCGGTGTCGAGCCCTTGACCGGGGGGCGCTCCACTGCAGCAGTCGTGCCCATGTCGACGTACGTTATCCCTTGCGCGGTGGGCGAGTTGACCGGACGGTGCCTGCGACGCCCGAAGGGGCTCGGGGAACGGCGCGACCGGCCACGACGGTTGTGGCCGATGGGAATCCCGGGCGCGCCGGGGCCGACCGCCACCCCCGGCGCCCTCGGCGGAACACCTAGCGGGCGGCGCTGCCCGTACCGTCGGCGACCGCGCGCGTCCGGTCGGCGGCGGGCTCGGCGCCGCGGCCGAGGAGGGAGTCCAGGATCTCGCCCACCCTGATGGCGGTGTTGGAGAGCAGCGACGAGGTGATGCCGTGTGTGTGCTCCGTGCCACCCTGCAGGTAGATGCCGCAGCGCAGGGAGGGGTCGGCCGCGATGCGCCAGTCGCGCTCGACGCGGACGCGGCCCTCGTCGTCGCGCAGGCAGCGGTCGGCGACCTCCCCGAGCAGGCTCGTGGGGTCGACGGGGCTGTAGCCGGTGGCGAAGACCACGACGTCCGCGTCCAGATCGGTCTCCTCGCCGGTGACCAGGGACGTCACCGTGGCGCGGACGCTCGACGGGGTCTCCTTGACGCCGGTGAGCCGGGAGACGTTGAGGAACCGCAGCCGCTCGGTGCCGAGCACCTTCTCCTGGTACGACTGCCGGTAGAGATCGTCGATGAGGTCGATGTCCACCACGGAGTAGTTGGTGTTGCCGTGGTAGTCCATCAGCCGGCGCTTGACGTCCTCGGGCGCGGCGAAGTACTCGTCGACGGCCTGCGGGTCGAAGATCCGGTTGGCGAAGCTGCTGTCGTCGGCCGGGCTGTAGCCGTAGCGGGAGAAGACGGCGCAGACCTCGGCGTCGGGGAAGCGGCGGTGCAGGTAGGCGACGTTCTCGGCGGCGCTCTGGCCGGCGCCCACGACGACGAACCGGGAGGGCGAGGTTCCCTCCAACTCGTCGACCTTCGCCAGCAGTTCGGAGTTGTGCCAGACGCGTTCGCCGCGCTCCACACCCTCGGGCATGAGGGGGCGCAGGCCGGTGCCGATGACGAGGTTGCGGGCCCGGTGGACCTCGAGGCCGCCGCCCGACCGGACGGTCACCTCCAGGTGGTCCACGACGCCGTCCCGGGTCACGGGCGCGACGCCGACGACCTCGTGGCCGTAGGAGACCATGTCCTCGACCCGGGCGGCGGCCCACTCGAAGTAGTCGTGGAACTCCACGCGCAGCGGGAACAGGTTCTTGTGGTTGATGAAGTCGATCAGCCGGCCCTTGCTCTGCAGGTAACAGAGGAAGCTGTACTCGCTGGCCGGGTTCCGCAGCGTCACCAGGTCCTTGAGGAAGGAGACCTGCATGGTGGCGTCGTCGATGAGCATGCCGCGGTGCCAGCCGAAGCGGGCTTGCTGCTCGAAGAAGTGAGCGGTGATCGCCTCCTGCCCTCCGACGCGGTCGTTGTGCTCGCGGAGCGCGATCGCCATGGCCACGTTGGACGGCCCGAAGCCGATACCGATCAGGTCGTGGACCGGTGATGCGTCACCAGGAAGAACCTGCGACATGTCACTCCCATCGTGCGGGGCAGCCGCGCGTGTCAGGTGTGGAGGGAACGGGAGACGGGCATGCCGACGACGCGGCAGGCCAACGAACTTAGGTGAGCCTAAGCTAAACCCGTTGAGGTGTCGACAGGGCAAAACGGACAGCCCTCGGCGGCGGGCTCCGTCAACTGACCCGCCCCGCCCACCCGTTGCACACTAAGGTAAGCCTTGCTTTACTTGCATCGGCCAACACCTTGCTCTGAGGAGGAACCCCATGCGGGTCGTCATGTTCGGTTACCAGACCTGGGGGCACCGCACCCTGCAAGCCCTCCTGGAGTCCGAGCACGACGTGGTGCTGGTCGTGACCCACCCCAAGAGCGAGCACGCCTACGAGAAGATCTGGAGCGACTCGGTCGCCGACCTCGCCGAGGAGCACGGCGTCCCGGTGCTGATCCGCAACCGCCCCGACGACGAGGAGCTGTTCGAGCGCCTCAAGGAGGCCGACCCGGACATCATCGTGGCCAACAACTGGCGCACCTGGATCCCCCCGCGCATCTTCGGACTGCCCCGCCACGGCACGCTGAACGTGCACGACTCGCTGCTGCCGAAGTACGCCGGCTTCTCCCCGCTGATCTGGGCGCTCATCAACGGCGAGCCCGAAGTGGGCGTCACGGCGCACATGATGAACGACGAACTCGACGCCGGCGACATCGTCCGGCAGGAGGCGGTGCCGGTCGGCCCGACGGACACCGCGACCGACCTCTTCCACAAGACCGTCGACCTCATCGCCCCGGTCACCATCGGCGCGCTCGGCCTGATCGCCTCGGGGCAGACCGAGTTCACCCGACAGGACCGCTCCCAGGCGTCCTTCTTCCACAAGCGGGCCGACGAGGACAGCCGCATCGACTGGAGCTGGCCCGCGGAGGACCTGGAGCGCCTGGTGCGTGCCCAGTCGGAGCCGTACCCCAGTGCCTACACCTTCCACCGGGGCAAGCGGCTCGACGTCCTGGCCGCGTTCGTCTCCGAGGGCCGCTACGGCGGCACTCCCGGCCGGATCTTCTACCGCGAGGGCGACGGCGTGGTGATCGTCGCCGGTGCCGACGCCCGCACCGGACGCAACCGCGGCCTGGCCATCACGCGCGTACGCACCGAGGACCGGCATGCTGCGCTCCTTGCCCGTCAGGCCCAGCTCGGCCAGCAGCGCCTCGCGCTCGGTGCGCGCCTGCTTCGGCGAGGTTCCCGCGAGCAGG
>NZ_JBEOXI010000037.1:0-45391 GCF_040296465.1 Streptomyces sp. NPDC002130 | reverse complement strand
TGACCGGAGGCCGCGGCGCGCAGGCGGCGGAACCACGCGACACGAACGCATCATCATCATCGAGCGCGGCCACGATGCCGTGCTCGGCGATCGCTCTCGCATCATCGGGGTACACCCCACCCAGGAACTCCAGCCCATGCAGATAATCGTCGAGGTACCTGTTCGGGCGCATCCCCTCATTCTTCCATCATGATCACTCCTGCAAGATCGACAAGCCGGACCTACGTCGTGGGCGATCGGTTGTCTCGTTCTTCTTCGCGCGTCATCGTGTCAGTCTCACCGATCCGATGTCGTTCATTGGGAGATGCAATCAAATCGACAGGCAGCAACCGAAACGAGCTGAGAGCAATTCTGCGGGTTTGGGTGTGCATTTTGACCATCGTCATACCGGACGGTGGAGAACGGGCGACTGGGCGCGACTGATGTCATTTTCAGCCCTCCGGCCCCCGCCGCGGCAGCCGGCGCCGGGGCCGGCATCGCCGCGGCCATCCCCACCGCCTGCGCCGCGAGCCCCCGCATGCCCGCCCCGTTCGTCTCGCTCACCAGACGGTCCACGGCCGCCGTACCCGAGCTGTAGCTGGTCCCGTTGCCCAGCTCGGGTACGGCGGCTCCCCTCCTGGACGTCCCGTAGAGCACCTGTTCCAGGCCGGACACCAGGCGACGCACGTCCACCTGGGGGCGCACCACGAGACGCAGGAAGCGACTGGACGAGCCGATCTTGTTGCCGCACTCGCGGACCAGGATCCGGTGCTCGGTGAGCATCCGGTCACGGACCACGGTGCCCTCGGCGCCCACGGGGAGGCGCACGAAGAGGAAGTTGCCCTGCGACGGGTAGACCGTCAGCCCGGGCAGGGAGGAGAGCTGGCCGGCCATGTCGAGGCGGTCGCGGCGCACCTGCTGGAGGCTCTGCGCGTACTCGGCGCCGTGCTCCTTCAGCATGAAGACGACGTGCTCGGCAAAGGAGTTGAGGTTCCACTTCGGCAGCATCGAGCGGACCCGGCCCGCGAGCGCCGGGTTGGCGACGAGGTAGCCGAAGCGGATGCCGTGCAGGCCGAAGTTCTTGCCGAGGCTGCGCAGCACGACGACGTTGGGCCGCAGCATCGCCTCCTGGACGACGGACGGCTCGGCCTCGGCGTCCGCGAACTCCAGGAACGACTCGTCGATGACGATCAGGTCGAGGTCGGCCATGGCGTCCATGAACTGCACGATGGCGTGCTTGTGCAGGAAGCCGCCGTCGGGGTTGTTGGGGTTGCAGATCACGGCGACGCGGGTGCCGCGGGCCCGGATGAACTCCGCGTACTGGGCGAGGTCGAGGGCGAAGCCGCTGGACTCCTGGAGCGGGAACATGTCGACCCGCTTGCCGGTCTCCATGGGCTGGTCGGTCCAGCGGCCGAAGGTGGGGACGGGCACGGCGAGGGACTCGCGGACCAGCAGGTGGTCGATCCACGTGATGAGCTCGGTGGAGCCGTTGCCCATGGCCACGCACTGCGGGGGCAGCTGGAGCAGGCTGCACAGCTCGGCCGTGATCGTGTCGGCGCTGCTCGGGTAGTACGTGATGATGTCGCGCAGCCGGCCCGCCATGTCCTCGAACATGGCCGGGGTCGGGAAGTAGGGGTTGCAGGGGATACAGAAGTCCACGGGGCCGGCTCCTTCGCCGCCCTCACGTGTCAGAGCCGCCATCGACGGGCTGTGTGCCGCGGTACTGCGGAACAGCGACGTGACGTTGTCGGCCATGGAACCTCCGTATGGGGCGGGTTCGTTGGGGACGGACGGACCCGACGTTTAAGGGCGGCCCGCGCGGGGGAGCGCGGGCCGCCCTTTCATACGGAGACCACGGTGACACCGTTCAACCGTCGGTAAGACGGTCGGAACGTGTGTCCGGTCTGTGAAGACCTGTCAGTGGCGTCAGCAGCCGAACGTGTGGATCGTCGTCGTCCGGTACGTCTGCCCGGGCCGCAGCACGGTCGACGGGAACTTCGGCTTGTTCGGCGAGTCCGGGAAGTGCTGCGTCTCCAGGCACAGCGCGTCGCCCTGCCGGTAGGTGCGGCCGGACGGGCCGGTGAGCGTGCCGTCGAGGAAGTTGCCCGAGTAGAACTGCAGGCCGGGCTCGTTCGTGGCGATCTTCATCGTGCGGCCGGAGGCCGGGTCGCGCAGGGTCGCCACGTGCTCGGGCCGGGCGGTGATGCCCTTGTCGAGGACCCAGTTGTGGTCGAAGCCCTTGGCGGTCACCAGCTGCGGGTGGGAGACGCGGATGTCCCGGCCGATCGGCTTGGTCCGGCTGAAGTCGAACGGCGTGCCCGCGACCTTGGCCAGCTCACCCGTCGGGATCAGACCCGCGTCGGTGGGCGTGTAGCGGGAGGCGGCTATCTGCAGCTCGTGGTCCTCGATCGTGCCGCTGCCCTCGCCGGCGAGGTTGAAGTAGACGTGGCTGGTGAGGTTGACGACGGTGGCCTTGTCCGTGGTGGCCTCGTAGTCGATGCGCCACTCACCGCGCCGGGTGAGCGTGTACGTCACCTTCGTCTTCAGCGTGCCCGGGTAGCCCATCTCGCCGTCGACGCTCGTGTAGTACAGGTACAGGCCGACGTCGGAGCCCTTCACGAACGGCTCGACGTCCCACACGCGCTTGTCGAAGCCCTGGGTGCCGCCGTGCAGGCTCTGCTCGCCGTCGTTGACGGACAGCTGGTAGTTCTTGCCGTCGAGGGTGAACTTGCCCTTGCCGATGCGGTTGCCGTACCGGCCGATCAGGGCGCCGAAGTACGGGGTCTTGGCGACGTAGTCCTCGATGTTGTCGAAGCCCGCGGAGACGTTGGCGTAGCGGCCGCGTCGGTCGGGGATCTCCAGGGACTGGACGACCCCGCCCCAGGAGAGGACCTTCAGGCGGGTGCCGCCGTTCTCCAGCGACCAGCTGTAGATCTTGGTGCCGTCGGCGAGCTTGCCGAAGAGATTCTTCACCGGCTTCCTGCCTTCCGCGGCGTGCGCCGTGCCGCCGAGCGTCGTGGCGGCCACTTCGGCCGCCGCTGCTCCCGGGATGACCGTGGGTCGGTTCAGTTCCATATGTGCGGCTCCACCGCATTGGGAAACTGCTGGGAAAGAGCCGGGCCCCGCCGGGCGGCGGGGCCCGGTCCGGCTTACGAACCGACCTTGCGCTTGTTCCACACGTCGAACCCGACCGCCGCCAGCAGCACCATGCCCTTGATGACCTGCTGCCAGTCGGTGCCGATGCCGACGAGGTTCATACCGTTGTTCAGCACGCCCAGGACCAGGCCACCGATGATCGCGCCGAGCACGGTGCCGACACCGCCGCTCATCGACGCACCGCCGATGAACGAGGCCGCGATCGCCTCCAGCTCGAAGTTGAGGCCGGCCTTGGGAGAGGCCGCGTTGAAGCGGGCGGCGAAGACCAGACCCGCCAGGGCCGCGAGCATGCCCATGTTCAGGAAGACCAGGAAGGTGACCTTCTTGTCCTTCACACCCGACAGCTTGGCCGCCGGGAGGTTGCCGCCGATCGCGTAGATGTGGCGGCCGATGATCGCGTTGCGCATCACGTAGCCGAAGCCGACGAGCAGCACGCCCAGGATGAGCAGCACGATCGGTGCGCCCTTGTAGCTGGCCAGCAGCATGGTGAGCGTCAGCACCGCGGCGCCGATCGCGACCAGCTTCAGCAGGAACAGCTTGGCGGGCGGGACGTCCAGGTTGAACTCCTGCTGCCGCTTGCGGTCACGGACCTCCTGGAAGATCACGAAGGCGATCATCGCGAAGCCCAGCAGCAGCGTGAGATTGTGGTAGTTCGTGTTCGGGCCGACCTCGGGCAGGAACCCGTTGGCGACCTTCTGCAGCCCGTCGGGGAACGGGCCGAGGGTCTGGCCCTCCAGGAAGATCTCCGTCAGACCGCGGAAGATCAGCATGCCCGCCAGGGTCACGATGAACGACGGTATGCCGCCGTACGCGATGAAGAACCCTTGTACGGCACCCGCGACAGCGCCCACGGCCAGGCACAGCACCACGGCGAGCGGCCACGGCAGATCCTGTTTGACCATGAACACGGCGGCCATCGACCCGACGAACGCCGTCAGTGAACCGACCGACAGGTCGATGTGTCCGGCGATGATGACCAGCATCATGCCGATCGCGAGGATCAGGATGTAGCTGTTCTGCAGCACCAGGTTGGAGACGTTGCGCGGCAGCAGCAGGTCGCCGTCGGTCCAGACGGCGAACAGGACCACGATCAGGCCCAGGGCGATCAGCATGCCGTACTGCCGCATGTTGCGGCGCATGCCCTCCATCACCAGCTGCAGCAGGCCGTCGCCCCCGGCCCCGCCGCTCTTGCCCGGCGGCGCGGGGGCCGGGCTCTTGGCGGTCACGTCCGTGCTCATCGGGTTACCTCTTTGTCCTTCGTCATCTGACGCATCAGCGATTCCTGGGAGGCCTCGGCCCGCGAGAACTCACCCGTCAGCCGTCCCGCGGCCATCGTGTAGATGCGGTCGCACATACCGAGCAGCTCGGGCAGCTCGGAGGAGATGAAGACGACCGCCTTGCCTTGGGCGGCCAGCTGGTCGATGACCGTGTAGATCTCGTACTTGGCGCCGACGTCGATACCGCGCGTGGGCTCGTCCAGGATCAGCACGTCCGGACCCGAGAAGATCCACTTGCTGAGGACGACCTTCTGCTGGTTGCCGCCGGACAGCTTGCCCACCGGCTCGAACACCGTCGGCGCCTTGATGTTCATGGACTTGCGGAAGCTCTCGGCGACCTGCCGCTCCTCGTGCTCGTCGACCACACCGCGCTTGGCGACCTTGCCCAGGGCGCTCAGCGAGATGTTCCGGTTGATGGTGTCGATGAGATTGAGGCCGTAGTGCTTGCGGTCCTCGGTGACGTACGCGATGCCGTGCTTGACCGCCTCGGGGACGGTCTTGGTACGGATCTCCTTGCCGTCCTTGAGGACCGTGCCGTCCGCGTACCGGCCGTAGGTCCGCCCGAAGACGCTCATCGCGAGTTCGGTGCGGCCGGCGCCCATCAGACCCGCGATGCCGACGATCTCGCCCCTGCGCACGTGGAGCGATACGTCGTCGCACACCTTGCGCTGCTGGTCGATCGGGTGGTGCACGGTCCAGCCCCGGATCTCCAGGGCCGGCGCGGCGCCCTCCTCGGGCTCGTGCGGCGACCGCTCCGGGAAGCGGTTCTCCAGGTCGCGGCCGACCATCCCGCTGATGATCCGGTCCTCGGTGGTCTCCGCGGCCTTCACGTCGAGGGTCTCGATGGTCTGGCCGTCGCGGAGGATCGTCACCGAGTCGGCGACCTTGCGGATCTCGTTGAGCTTGTGGGAGATGATGATCGAGGTGATGCCCTGCTTCTTCAACTCCAGGATCAGATCCAGGAGTTTGCCGCTGTCCTCGTCGTTCAGAGCGGCGGTCGGCTCATCCAGGATGAGCAGCTTCACCTTCTTCGACAGGGCCTTCGCGATCTCCACGAGCTGCTGCTTGCCCACGCCGATGTCGGCGACGCGGGTGTCCGGGTGGTCGGCCAGACCGACCCGGCGCAGCAGTTCGGTGGCGTGCCGGAGGGTCTCGGTCCAGCTGATGATCCCCCGGGTGGCGTGCTCGTTGCCGAGGAAGATGTTCTCCGCGAGGGAGAGGTAGGGCACCAGGGCCAGTTCCTGATGGATGATCACGATGCCGCGTTCCTCGCTGGCCCGGATGTCCTTGAACTGGCAGACCTCTCCCTCGAAGAGGATGTCGCCCTCGTAGGTGCCGTGCGGGTGGACGCCGGAGAGGACCTTCATCAAGGTCGACTTGCCGGCGCCGTTCTCCCCGCAGATGGCGTGGACCTCGCCCTGGCGGACGGTCAGTGTGACGTCCGACAGCGCCTTGACGCCGGGAAAGGTCTTGACGATCGAGCGCATTTCCAGGACGGGTCCCGCCATGGTCGTGCCTTCCAATCAGTGGTGGAGCGTCGGTCGGTGGCGGGGACTACTTGAGGTCGCTCTCCTTGATGTAGCCGGAGTCGACGACCTCCTTCTGGTAGTTCGACTTGTCGACCGCGACCGGCTCCAGCAGGTAGGCGGGGACGACCTTCGAGCCGTTGTCGTAGGTCTTGGTGTCGTTGACCTCGGGCTTCTTCTTGTTGAGCAGCGCGTCGACCATGTTCGAGGACACCTTGGCGAGCTGACGGGTGTCCTTGTAGACGGTCATCGACTGCTGGCCGGCGATGATCGACTTCACCGAGGCGACCTCGGCGTCCTGGCCCGTGACGACCGGCAGGGGCTTGCTCTTGGAGCCGTAGTCGTCGGACTTCAGCGCCGAGAGGATGCCGATGGAGATGCCGTCGTAGGGGGAGAGGACGGCGTCGACCCGCTGGCTCTTGTAGGCCGAGGTCAGGATGTCGTCCATGCGCTTCTGGGCGGTGCCGCCGTCCCAGCGCAGGGTGGTGACCTGGTTGAGCTTGGTCTGGCCGGAGCGGACGACGAGCTGCTTCTTGTCGATGTAGGGCTGCAGGACGTTCATCGCGCCCTGGAAGAAGTAGCGGGTGTTGTTGTCGTCGTTGGAGCCGGCGAACAGCTCGATGTTGAAGGGGCCCTTCTTGGAGCCGTCCTTCAGGCCGAGCTTCTCGACGATGTAGGTGCCCTGGAGCTCGCCGACCTTCTCGTTGTCGAAGGAGGCGTAGTAGTCGACGTTCTGCGTGCCGAGGATCAGGCGGTCGTAGGAGATGACCGGGATGTTCGCGTCCTTGGCCTGCTGGAGCACGTTGTTCATCGACTTGTTGTCGATCGCGGCGATGATCAGCGCCTTGACGCCCTGCGTGATCAGGTTCTCGACCTGCGAGACCTGCTGGTCGGGGTCGTCCTCGCCGTAGACCAGCTTGGTCTTGTAGCCCTTGGACTCGAGGTCGGCGACGACGTTCTTGCCGTCGGCGATCCAGCGCTCGGAGGACTTGGTCGGCATCGCGATGCCGATGGTGGCGCCCTTGGTGTCGCCCTCGCTCTCCTTGCTGCCGCCCTCGCCGCTCTGGCCGCAGGCGGACAGGGTCAGGGCGAGGGACGCGGCTCCGGCTATGGCGGTGAGAGCGGCTCTGCGGTTACGCATGATCATCATCCTTGATCTGTGGCAGGGCTCGGTCTCAGGCGCGAAGTCGATCCGGGTGGTCGTGCCGGAAAGACCGAGAAGAGATGTGGTGGATTGTGGTCGGCTGTGTCTTCTTTTGTGAAGCCGAGTTTCCGGAACGTTATGCCGGGATTTCGAACCGTTGCAGATCGCCTGGCAGGCGCGAGCCCAACGGCGCCATGTCGCCGTCCGCGCCGTGGCGGGCCAGCAGGTCCAGGGCGAGCCGGCCGCGACGCACCCGCTCCTTGGCGGTGGCCAGGGTCACATCCCGCATGTGGTGCCCGTAGGGGTAGATCCCGGGGGCCTTCGACAGGCCGAACTTCAGGTAGAGCGGCGCGCCGCGTCTGATCAGCTCGGCGACCTCGTACATGCGCACATAGCCACCGAGGTCGTCGGGGGCCTCGATGTACATGTCCATGGGGGCGCCGGAGACCCGGCGGATCTCGGTGAGGTGGTCGAGGGTGAGATCGCTCGGCACGTTGATCGAGTCGCCGCCGAGGTTCTCGTACACGGCGTAGGCGGTCGGGTTGACCGGGCCGATCAGCGCCGACACCTTGAAGGTCGTGTCGGCGGGCAGGATCCCGGCGACACGGGCTCGGTGCAGCGTCCACAGCACGCCCTCGTCGGCGATGAGCAGGCACTTGACGCCCAGCTCGGTCGCGCGGACGGCGTCCTCCACACAGCCGGCGACCGCGTCGTGGCCACGGGCTCTGAGGCCGCCGCCCCTGGAGTCGGTACGGGTCGAGCCGCCGATGTCCCAGGTGCCGCGCGGGCCGGTGAAGAGGCAGAGCTCGATGTCACGCTCGGCCGTCGCCTCCACCATCTCGGTGATCTCGGCGTCGGTCAGCATCCAGATGCCGCTGCCCTGGCTGATCCGGTGGATCGGCACGTCGAGGCGCGAGGACTCCTTGAGGACCACGCCGAGCGCCTCGGGCCCCTCCACGGAGGGCACCTCGGTGCGCCAGCGCCCACCGCCCGGAAAGCTGTGCGGGGAGGTGTCAGCGGGGTCGAGGGCGGGCGCGCTCAGTCCGAGCGCGGCAAGCGCCTGCTCGCCGGGCCGGCGCGGCGACGAAGCGGTGGTGTCGGTCACTGGTTGTCCTTCGCGTTCGATATTTCGGACGAGGTTCGCGGCTCTGGGTGCAACAAGATTGTGGGTGTACGCCGGTACGAAGTCGTCAGGTACCCCGTACCGGCGTACGACTGGGGTGGGTCAAGGTCGCAGCAGGACCTTTCCGACCGTCGGGTCGCCGGACCCCACCAGCTCGATGGCCTGGGGGAACTCCTCCAGCGGAAGCTCGTGCGTGACGAGCGGCAGCGGATCGAGGAGCCCGGCCCCGAAGACCCGCACGGTGTGAGCCCAGGCGTCCGGTGCCGCGCCGAACACCGTCTGCACCTCAAGCTGGCGTACGACCAGATCCGTCGGGTCGAGCCCGTCCGCGCCCGGCGCCGGGATGCCCGTCAGGACCAGGCGGCCACCGCGCCGCAGCAGGGCGGCGGCGGTGCGCGCGGCGTCCGCGGATCCGGCGGTCTCGATGACGGCGTCGAAGTCGCCCGGAAGCTCCTGGTCCTTGGTCAGGAACTCCGTGGCGCCGAACCGCTTGGACAGCTCGGCCCGGTCCGGACGGGTGCCCACGACGAGCAGCTCGGCCGGTGAGGCCGCCTTCAGGAACTGAACGGCGAACATGCCGAGCGTTCCGGTGCCCACGACCGCGACCCGCTCACCGGGAACGGCCCTCGCCTTGAGCGCGGCGGCCGCGATGCACGCGGCCGGCTCCAGCAGCGCCGCCGCCGTCAGATCGGCGTCGTCGGGGAGGACGTGCAGCAGACGGGCGGGGAGCGTCAGCGTGGTGGCCATGGCGCCCGGCTGGGTGAAGCCGGTCTCCTCGTACCCCGCGGTGCACAGCGTGGTCTCGCCCGCGTGACAGCGGTCGCACACCTGGCAGTTGCGGAAGCCCTCGCCAACGACCTTGCAGCCTATGAGACTTGAAGGAACACCGTCTCCGACCGCGGTCACCGTCCCGGACCACTCGTGGCCCGGCGTGAGGGGGTAACGGACGTATCCTTCGGGCCGGTTGCCCTGGAAGACCTCACGGTCGCTGCCGCAGATCCCGGAGGCGTGCACCCGGACCAGGGCCTCGCCGGCCTCCGGCTGTCGAGGCTCGTGCGGCACCAGCCGGTGCTCGCCCGGAGCCTCGATCACCACGGCGGTGTTCACTGGTTCCCCCTGGCGCCGGGGCAGCGGGTCCTCACTGGGTGCCCTTCGGCTTGCGCTGCTCCCAGCCCTCGGCCCACAGGTCGAAACGGGCCTGCTGCTGGGGGAACTCCGCCGCCGCGTCCACGTCCAGCTCGACACCGAGACCGGGCTCGTGGGAGAGGTGGAAGCAGCCGTCCTCGGGGTTGACCTGGGGGGCGCCCTTGATGACCTTCTTGATCTCCGCGTCCGCGAAGTCGTTGAAGTGCTCAAGGATCTTGAAGTTGGGGGCGGTGAAGCCGACCTGCAGAGAGGCGGCGGTCAGCACCGGCCCGCCCACGTTGTGCGGGGCGACCAGCATGTAGTGGGTCTCGGCGGTGGCGGCGAGCTTGCGGGTCTCCCAGATGCCGCCGATGTGGCCGACGTCGGGCTGGATGATGTCGACGGCCTGGCTCTCGAACAGCTCGCGGAACTCGATCCGGTCGTGGATGCGCTCACCGGTGGCGACCGGCATGTCGACCTTGGCGGCGACCTTCTCCAGCGCCTTGAGGTTCTCCGGCGGCACCGGCTCCTCCAGCCACGCCGGCTTGAACGGCGCCAGCTCCTTGGCCAGGCGCACCGCCGTGGCGGGGGAGAAGCGGCCGTGCATCTCCAGCATCAGCTCGGCCTCGGGGCCGATGGCGTCGCGGACGGCCTCGATCAGGGAGACCGCGTACAGGGTCTCCTTGTGGTCCAGCTCGAAGTGGCCGGTGCCGAAGGGGTCGATCTTCAGCGCCCGGTAGCCGCGCTCCATCACGCCCTGGGCGGCCTTGTGGTAGGCCTCCGGGGTGCGCTCGGTGGTGTACCAGCCGTTGGCGTACGCCTTGACCTTGTCGGTGACCTTGCCGCCCAGCAGCTGCCAGACGGGGACGCCGAGGGCCTTGCCCTTGATGTCCCAGCAGGCCATCTCGATCACGGCGATGCCGGACATCACGATCTCGCCGGCCCGGCCGTAGTCGCCGTACTTCATCCGCTTGACGAGATCCTCGACAGCGAACGGGTCCGAGCCGAGAATGTGGTTGGTCTTCGCCTCGTGCAGATAGCCGAGGAGCGCGTCGGTGTGGCCCAGCATGCGGGTCTCGCCGACTCCGGTGAGTCCCTCGTCGGTGTGCACCTGCACGTAGGTCAGGTTCCGCCAGGGCGTTCCTACCACGTGTGTGCTGATTCCCGTGATGCGCACGGTACTCCCTGCCCTCATCGAGTTTGTTCGAATTGTTCGAGATTTCGTCAAGTGTTCGAAATGCTGGTCGCGACAGTAAGGACGGCCGGTCGGGGTGTCAATGGGTCGACGCGACAACGGTTTCAGGTCGCTGACCGGGATCGTGACGAATAGGCAGAAACAGCCCCCGCTCTGGCCCTGGAAAGTAGCACTCATTGTGCGCGCGACGACCCGGATGTTGGTCATGTCCACAGCGGATGCCGGGTCGTACCGGCGGGGCGGGCGGTCTTCGTGGGGCGGGTGTCGAGCGACTGTTTCCGGCCATGGTGGCATGGGGCGGGTGGTGATCGGTTTGAACGCTCCGACCTGTCGAAAGGCGGCTCTGGCGGGCCGATCGGCCCTTGTGCCGCCCCGATCCACGGCGGCGGGGCAGCCCGCGTCAACGCGTTCGGGCCAAGGGACTGTCCCCGGCGGGGACGCACCCCGCAGGAGGCCGCCTTCGTGACACTCGGCGACCGGCGCGTTATTCAACCGTGACGGCCGACCTTGCGCAGCCCTCTTGACCGCCCTGAATTGTTAGCGCTCACAATGTCTCCGCGTTCACCACTCGTCGCCCAATGGCCTCTGAGGAGGTACGAGCGTCGTGCCCCAACCGCGTCAACTCGCCTTCCCGCCCGGTGCCTCGGGGCGTACCGGAACCCCGACGTGAAGCCGGCCGAGCGGACTTGTCCGCCCGTGGCACACGTCTTACCCGCAGCACAGGTCTTACCGGCAGACGATTACCAGGGAGGTGCGGCTGTGACCCACTCGCAGTTGCGACCGCCCACCATGGCCGACGTGGCACGCCAGGCCGGTGTGTCCCACCAGACCGTCTCCCGCGTACTGGGCGATCACCCCAACGTGCGGGAAGCGACCCGGGCCAAGGTGCTGCGGGCGATCGAGGAGATGGGCTACCGCCGCAACTTCTCCGCACGGGCCCTCGCCACCCGGCGCACCCGGACCCTGGGCGTGGTCGCCTCCAACACCACGCTCTACGGCCCGGCCAGTACACTCTTCGCGCTGGAGGAGGCGGCCCGGGCCCAGGGGTACCTCGTCTCGACGGTCAGTGTGCGTGAGCTGACGGTCGAGGCCCTGGCCGAGGCGCTGGACCGCCTCAGCGAGGGAGGGGTGGAGGGGGTGATCGCCCTCGCCCCGCAGCGCTCGGCCGTCCAGGCCCTCGCCGAACTCCGCCACCCCTTCCCGGTGGTGGCCGTCGGCACCGGGTCCGGCGCCGAGATCCCCAGCGTCAACGTCGACCAGCACCTGGGCGCGCGGCTCGCCACCGGCCACCTGCTGGCCGCCGGCCACCGCAGGGTCTGGCACCTCGCCGGACCCGAGGACTGGCAGGAGGCGCGGGACCGCACCGTAGGCTGGCGTGAGACTCTCGAAGAGGCAGGCGTGGAACCGCCGATGCCTCTGCGGGGGGACTGGAGCCCGCTGTCCGGCTACCGGGCCGGCCAGGAACTGGCGGGCTGGGTGGGCCGGGGCCTGACCGCCGTCTTCGTCGCCAACGACCAGATGGCACTGGGGGTGTTGCGGGCCCTGCGCGAGGCGGGCGTGCGCACTCCCCAGGACGTGGCGGTGGTCGGCTTCGATGACATCCCGGAGTCGGAGTTCTTCGCCCCACCGCTCACCACCGTCCGGCAGGACTTCTCCACGGTGGGCCAGCGAAGCATCGCCCTGCTGCTGGACCTCATCGAGGGGCGGCCCCCGTCCGGCACCTCCACGGTCGCGATCGAGCCTCAACTCGTCGTCCGTGCCAGTACGTTCCCGTACATCCCCCAACCGGGCACCGCGCCCGGCTGACGCCCCACCATCTCCTGGCTTCCCCCCACTCCACATCCACATGACCGAAATACCGAACAATGATCGACAGGCTGGACGCACGGGCGGCCGGTCCCATCGAGTGACAACCGGGTACCAGGGGCCCTCCCCGAACCGGCTCTTCAAAGGAGAAGACACATGCTCAACAGACGGAACTTCCTCACCGCGGCGGTCGGCGTGGCGGCGGCGGGCACCCTGGCGGCCTGCGCCAAGGAGGACGGCGGCCCCTCCGGCTCCTCCTCCGGCGGCAGCAAGACGATCACCCTCGGCTTCGCCCAGGTCGGCTCCGAGAGCGGCTGGCGCACCGCCAACACCGACTCGGTGAAGTCGGCCGCCAAGGAGGCGGACATCAAGCTGCAGTTCTCCGACGCGCAGCAGAAGCCGGAGAACCAGATCTCCGCGATCCGCAGCTTCATCGCGCAGAAGGTGGACGTCATCGCCTTCTCGCCGGTGGTCGTCAAGGGCTGGGACGCCGTGCTCAAGGAGGCCCAGGCGGCGAACATCCCGGTCGTCCTGACCGACCGGTCCGTCGAGAGCGACGAGTCCCTGTTCGTCACCCTGGTCGGCTCCGACTTCACCGACGAGGGCCGCCGTGCCGCCAAGATCCTGGAGAAGGTTCTGGAGAAGGCCGGCCACAAGGGCAAGGTGAAGATCGCCCAGCTGGAGGGCACCACCGGTGCCGCCCCCGCGATCGAACGCGCCAAGGGCTTCAAGGAGGTCATGGACGCGGAGCACAAGGACGACTGGGAGATCGTCGCCAGCCAGACCGGTGACTTCACCCGCGCCGGCGGCAAGCAGGTCATGCAGGCCTTCCTGCAGTCCAACCCGGACATCGACGTGCTGTTCGCGCACAACGACGACATGGGTCTCGGCGCCATCCAGGCCATCGAGGCGGCCGGCAAGAAGCCCGGCAAGGACATCCTCATCGTCACGGTCGACGGTGTGAAGGACGGCTTCATCGCCATGTCCGAAGGCAAGATCAACGCGATCGTCGAGTGCAACCCGCTGCTCGGCCCCCAGCTCATGGAGGTCGTGAAGAAGGTGCACGCGGGCGAGAAGGTCGAGCGCTGGATCAAGACCAAGGAGAGCGACTTCATGCAGGACCAGGCCAAGGACGCGCTCCCCACCCGTAAGTACTGACCGACCGCACCCACCGGCAGGGCCTCCGGGCGACCGAATCCCGGTCGGCCGGGCCCTGCGGGCCTGCAGCGGCTCGTTCAAGAGGAGCGCTGCCGTGATCCGCCCCACGTCGGGGCTTTCAGCCCAAAGGCTGCGGTCCAGCCCGAACCGACCCCTTGCGGGGCGTGATCAACCCTTAAACGGAATGAAATCACCACCGGTAGAACCGGTGATCCCCTCACTAGGGAGAGGTATGGCAGAGCCGCGGCCCGTCCTGGAGATGACGGGCATTGTCAAAGAGTTTCCGGGGGTACGGGCTCTGTCGGGCGTCGACTTCCGGCTCTTCCCCGGCGAGATCCACGCCCTCATGGGCGAGAACGGGGCCGGGAAGTCCACCCTCATCAAGGTGCTGACCGGGGTCTACTCCCTGGACGGCGGCACCGTCACCCTCGACGGCAAGGCCGTGCGGATCGGCAGCCCGCTGGAGGCACAGCACGCCGGCATCAGCACGGTCTACCAGGAGGTCAACCTCTGCCCCAACCTCTCGGTGGCGGAGAACATCTTCATCGGCCGTGAACCCACCCGCGCGGGCCGCATCCAGTGGAAGCAGATACGCAAGCAGGCCGCGGAGATGGTCGACCGGCTCGGCCTCGACATCGACGTGTCGGCGCCGCTGTCCTCGTACCCGCTGGCCGTGCAGCAACTGGTCGCGATCGTACGGTCGGTGGGCCACGGCGACAGCGACGGCGAGGGCTCCGGCACCAAGGTGCTCGTCCTGGACGAGCCCACCTCCAGCCTCGACCGCGACGAGGTCCTCGAACTGTTCCGCCTGATGCGGCGGCTGCGGGACGAGGGCGTCGCGATCCTCTTCGTGTCGCACTTCCTCGACCAGATCTACGAGATCTGCGACCGCATGACCGTGCTGCGCAACGGCACCCTGGTCGGCGAGCACATGGTCGCCGACCTCGACCAGGTCGGGCTGATCGAGCTGATGATCGGCAAGGCCCTGGACCAGCTCGAGGAGCTCCACGAGCACCAGATGCGCTCCGACGTCGGCGAGACGCTCGTCAAGGCCGAGGGCCTGGGCCGCACCGGCGGTGTCGCCCCCTTCGAACTGGAGATCAAGAAGGGTGAGGTGCTCGGCCTCGCCGGACTGCTCGGCTCGGGCCGCACCGAACTGGCCCGGCTGCTGTTCGGCGCCGACCAGCCCGACAGCGGCAAGGTGACCATCGCCGGCAAGCAGGTCTCGATGAGCGCTCCCAACGACGCCATCGGCGCCGGTGTCGCGTTCTGCTCGGAGAACCGCAAGACCGAGGGCCTCGTCCCCGATCTCACGGTGCGCGAGAACATCATCCTCGCCCTCCAGGCGTCCCGCGGCTGGACCCGGCCCATCCCGGCCTCCCAGCGCGACGAACTCGTCGCCAAGTACATCAAGGCCCTCGACATCCGCCCCGCCAACCCCGAGGCCCGTGTCGGTCAGCTGAGCGGCGGCAACCAGCAGAAGGTGCTGCTCGCCCGCTGGCTGATCACCCAGCCGAAGCTGCTGATCCTCGACGAGCCCACGCGCGGCATCGACGTCGGCGCCAAGGCCGAGATCCAGAAGCTCGTGGTCTCCCTCTCCGAGGACGGCATGTCCGTGCTGTACATCGCGGCCGAACTGGAGGAGGTGCTCCGGCTCAGCCACACCATCGGAGTGCTGCGCGACCGCAAGCTCGTCGCGCGCATCACCAACGGGCCGGAGATCACCACCAGCAAGATCCTGGAGACCATCGCGAGCGGAGAGCACCAGTGAGTACCCCGGCAGTGACCACCCCCTCCCGCTGGCGAGCACTGACGCACCACCACCTCTTCTGGCCGGTCGCGGTCCTGATCTTCCTCCTGCTCGTCAACGTCCCCTTCACCCCCGACTTCTTCGCGATCAGGATGACGGACGGCCACCTCTACGGCAGCCTCGTCTCGATCGTGCTGTTCGGCTCGCCGCTGATCCTGGTGGCGGTCGGCATGACCCTGGTCATCGCCACCGGCGGCATCGACCTCTCCGTCGGCGCCGTGGTCGCCATCACCGGCGCCCTGACCTGTTCGTACATCAGCGACCAGGCCGACCAGAACGCGCTGGCGGGGGTCTTCCTCGCCATCGGCATCGGCCTGGTGGCGGCAGTGGTCTGCGGCCTGTGGAACGGCTTCCTGGTCGCCCGAATGGGCATCCAGCCGATCATCGCGACCCTCATCATCATGGTCGCCGGACGCGGTGTCGCCCAGCTGATCACCGACGGCCAGATCATCACCATCAACAGCGAGCCGTACAAGCTCATCGGCGGCGGCTACTGGTTGACGCTGCCCTTCTCCATCTTCGTGGTGGCCGCCGTCGTGGCCGTCACCGTCGCCCTGACCCGCCGTACGGCGCTCGGCCTGCTCGTCGAGTCGGTCGGCGGCAACGCCGAGGCCAGCCGCCTGGTCGGCATCAGGTCCATGCGCATCAAGATCATGGTGTACATGTTCTGCGCCCTGTGCGCGGGCATCGCCGGCCTGATGATCAGCTCCAACACCTCGGCCGCGGACGGCAACAACGCCGGTCTGTGGATCGAGCTGGACGCGATCCTCGCGGTCGTCATCGGCGGCACCTCGCTGCTCGGCGGCCGGTTCTCCATCGGCGGCACCGTGATCGGCGCCCTCGTCATCCAGACCCTGACCACCACGATCTACACCATCGGCGTGCCCACGCAGACGAACCTTGTCTTCAAGGCCGCCGTCGTCATCGTCGTCTGCCTGCTGCAGTCCCCGAAGTTCCGGGCCAAGGTCTTCGGCGCGAAGGGCGCCCGGACCACCGCCCCGGCGGAGCCCGCCACCTCTGCCGACGCCGCCCCGAAGATGGAGGTGTCGCGATGAGCGCGACCACCAAGACCCGTACGGCAGCGGAAGGCCGTACGCCGTCCACGCCGGCGAAGGCGTCCACGGCCGCGCGCCTGCTCGGCGACCGGCGGCTGCCCGTCCTGGTCACGGTCGGCCTGTTCCTGGCGATGTACATCGGAGGTCTCAGCCGCTACCAGAACTACGGTTTCGGCGAACCGCAGGTCTTCCTCAACCTGTTCATCGACTACGGCTATCTACTGGTCGCCGCCGTCGGCGCCACCTTTGTCATCATGTCCGGCGGCATCGACCTGTCCGTCGGCTCGCTGATCGGCTTCACCACCATGTTCACGGCGTGGCTGGTGGAGCGTCAGGGCCTGCCGCTGCTGCTGGTCATCCCGCTCGCCCTGGGGGTGGGCGCGCTCGGCGGCTTCCTCATGGGCTATGTGATCCACAATTTCGAGATCCAGCCGTTCATCGTGACACTCGCCGGCCTCTTCCTCTTCCGGGGCCTGTGTCTGGTCATCAGCAAGGAGTCCATCTCCGTCAGCGACTCCACGGTGAGCAGCATGGCCCAGACCCGGGTGTCGCTCGGACTGGGGGAGTTGTCGATCGGCGCCATCGTCGCCCTGGCCGTCCTCGCCGCCGCCTTCTACATACTCCACTACACGCGCTTCGGCCGCCGGGTGTACGCCATCGGCGGCAACGAGCAGTCGGCGCTGCTGATGGGGCTTCCACTGGGCGGCACGAAGATCGCCGTGTACACGGTGAGCGGCTTCTGCTCGGCGCTGGCCGGCCTGCTGTTCATGCTGTACATCCAGTCCGGTGACCCGCTGCACGCCGTCGGCATGGAACTCGAAGCGATCGCCGCGGTCGTCATCGGCGGCACGCTGCTGACGGGCGGCTCCGGCTACGTCCTGGGCACCCTCTTCGGTGTCCTCGTGCTGGGCCTGATCAAGAGCATCATCCAGTTCGAGGGCACGCTCAGCTCCTGGTGGACGAAGATCGCCACCGGTGTCCTGCTCTGCGCGTTCATTCTGATCCAGCGGGCCATGACGACCCGAAAGCAGACCTGACCCGACGAGCACGCCCCCCCCGGGACCCACGCGGTCCCTCCCACCCCACGCGGTCCGTCGCACACCCCCCCCCCGTGCGACGGACCGCGTGGCATGTCCGCCCGCCACCGGAGGATCGCGGCGAATGGTCGGGCTTGACCTCAACTGAGCAAAGCGGAAAAGCGGGTTCCGCACACAATCTTCACAGCGGCCTCTAGGAACGCCCCCCGTGCGGAACTTAGTCTTCCCGCGTCATGGACTACTGCGACCCGTGCCGACGGCACCTCAACGGCGCCCTCGCCTGCCCCGGGTGCGGCACCTCGGCCGACACGCTGCGTCGGCGCGACCCGGTGTACGGCGGATACGGCGCCACCGCGTCGGGGCACGCCGGTGACATGCCGGAGGGGTCGGCGGGACCGCACGAGTCGCGCGCCCCCCACGACGGACACGGCGACGCGTACGGCGGTGACGGGTACGGCGGTGACGGGTACGACGATGACGCGCACGGCGATGACGACGGCGACGCATACGGCGATGACGACGGCGAGCGCGTGGGGCGCGCGGCCCGGCGGCGCGGACACGGGCGCGGCCCGGCCCCCGACGGTCCGGGCGGGTCGAGCCGGCGGGACCGCAAGGCCGCGGCGCACCGCCGCCGGCGCCGCCGCACCCTGTTCGTGGCCGCCGGGTTCGTACTGGCGGCCGGCGGCCTGAGCCTCGCCGAACTCGGCATGGACGCCCCCGGCTCGAAGCCGAAGCCGGCAGCGGCCGGTGGCGAGTCGGCGGACGGGGACGCCTCGCCCGAGGCGGGGGAGCCGGGCAGCGGTTCGGGCGGCAAGAGGACTGTCACTGACGACCCGTCAGGATCCGCTTCTCCGACGACATCTGACACACCGTCCGCTTCCGCGTCCCCGAAGGGCGAGAGCTCGGAGTCCCCGAAGGGCGCCGAACCGTCGAAGGATCCCGAGTCGGCGGCGGGAGGCGCCCCCAGCGGCCCGGCGTCCACTCCCACGGCCGCCCCGCCGACCTCGGGCCCGGGCCCCGCCCCGACGTCGGATCCGACCACCCGGCCCCCGGAACCGGAGCCTTCCGCCTCGGAGCCGTGCAAGCGGTTCCTCTGGTGGTGCACGTAGCGTCCGCTCGGCCGGTTTCGCCGAGAGGCCACCGTCGTGAGTGCGCCGGCCCTGTTCCTCGAACGCGCCGCCGCACCCGGCCCTGAGCCGCGAGATCCCTTGACGGCGGCGCCCGGCCTCAGCCCAGCATGCGCCGCAGTGTGTCCCGCAATGCCACCCGCTCCCCCTCGGAGAGTCCTGCCAGGGGCTCCCGGGCGAACCGCAGGGACTCCCGCAGGCTCCGGGCCACCCGCCGCCCCTCCGCCGTCGCCGCCGCCACCTTCACCCGGCGGTCGGCGGGGTTCGGCTGCCGCTCGACCAGGCCCCGCGCCTCCAGCCGGTCCACGATCCCCGTGACGTTCGACGGCTCGCACTTCAGCTGCTGGGCCAGCCTCCGCATCGGAAGCGGCTCGAGGCACAGCAGACTGAGCAGCCGCGCCTGCGCGCCGGTGAGGGCATGCTCCGCCGCCGCGGACTCGTAGTCCTCGTGGAACCGCGCCACGACCTCCCCGATCAGCTCGACGACGTCGAGAGTCAGCTGATCCGGGCGGGTGCCCGTCATTTCGGGCGTCGGTGTGGTGGAAGCCATGCCGTCGAGGGTACCCGGTTATTTGACAACCTGAAATTTTCAGGAGCATGGTTGTTTCACGTACTGAAGCATCGAGCCAGTGAGGTAAGGCGCACCATGACCGACACCCCCGCCCTCCCCGCCGTCAGCCGCGAGTGGCACCTGGCGAGCCGTCCCGTCGGCTGGCCGAAGCCCGAGGACTTCGCCTTCGTCGAGGTGGACGTACCGCAGCCGCGTGAGGGCCAGGTCCTCGTCCGGAACAAGTACCTCTCCGTGGACCCGTACATGCGTGGCCGTATGAGCGACGCGAAGTCCTATGTCGCCCCCTTCGAGCTGGGCAAGGTCATGCAGGGCGGTGCCGTCGGCGAGGTCGTGGCGTCGAACGCCGAGGGGCTGTCCGTCGGGGATCACGTGCTGCACTTCTTCGGGTGGCGTGAATACGCGGTCGTCGGCGCCGAGAACGCCGTGAAGGTGGACCCGGACGCCGCGCCGCTGTCGACGTACCTCGGTGTGCTGGGCATGACCGGCCTCACCGCCTACGCGGGCCTGCTGCGCACCGCCGCCTTCAAGGAGGGCGACACCGTCTTCGTGTCCGGTGCCGCCGGCGCCGTGGGCGGCCAGGTCGGCCAGATCGCCCGGCTGAAGGGCGCCTCGCGGGTCATCGGCTCCGCCGGGTCGGACGAGAAGGTCAAGCTCCTCACGGAGGAGTACGGCTTCGACGCCGCCTTCAACTACAAGGACGGGCCCGTCGCCGAGCAGCTGCGCGCCGCCGCCCCCGACGGGATCGACGTCTACTTCGACAACGTCGGCGGTGACCACCTGGAGGCGGCCATCGGCTCCCTCAACCAGGGCGGCCGGATCGCCGTCTGCGGCATGATCTCCGTCTACAACAACACCGAGCCCGCCCCGGGCCCGAAGAACCTCGCCCGCCTGATCGCCACCCGCGGCCGCATCGAGGGCTTCCTGGTCGGGGACCACTACGACCTGCAGCCGCAGTTCGTGCAGGAGGTCGCGCCCTGGGTCGCCTCAGGCGAGCTGAAGTACCGCGAGACCGTCGTCGAGGGCATCGAGAACAACCTGGAGGCGTTCCTGGGCGTTCTGCGTGGTGCCAACACCGGGAAGATGATCGTCAAGCTCTGACGCCTTCTGTAGGTTTTCGGCATGCGGTAAGTTTTTTCCGAATCCGCTCGGCCCGGGCGCGAGCCGCGGCGGACGACCGAAGGAACACAACCGCATGCCGATCCAGCAGTCCGACGTCCTGTACACCGCCGTCGCCACCGCCGAGAACGGGCGCGACGGGCGGGTCGCCACCGACGACGGCAAGCTCGACGTCGTCGTCAACCCACCGAAGGAGATGGGCGGGAGCGGTGCCGGAACCAACCCGGAGCAGCTGTTCGCCGCCGGGTACAGCGCCTGCTTCCAGGGCGCTCTCGGTGTCGTCGCCCGTCAGGAGGGGGCCGACCTCTCCGGTTCGACCGTCACCGCCAAGGTCGGCCTCGGCAAGAACGGGGACGGCTTCGGGATCATCGTCGAGATCTCGGCCGACATCCCGAAGGTGGACCGGGGGACCGCCCGGTCACTGATCGAGAAGGCCCACGGGGTCTGCCCGTACTCGAAGGCGACCCGCGGCAACATCACCGTGACGCTGGTCTGACCACGCTCGTTGCGTACGCGGAGGCCGCACCCTTGGACGTGGGGTGCGGCCTCCGCCCGTGCGCGGGCGCAGGGGCCCTCAGAGGGCGAGCGCCGCCGTGTGGACCGCCCGCGCCAGCAGGCCGTTCTCCGGGGCCGCCCCGCCGGGGAAGGCGAACCGGCGGCGCGTGTAGCCGTAGGCGAGGCCGCTCCACGGGTCCGCGAAGGCCTGGGAGCCGCCCGCGCCGCCGTGCCCGATCGTCCCGGCACCGAGGAACGGGTACCACGTGTCAGCCGTCATCTGGAAGCCGAGCCCGAAGGACCTGTGGGCCCGGGCCACCAGGTCGTAGCCGGTCGAGTGGAACTGTCCGAACTCCGCCACCGTGTCCGGTTTCAGCAGCGCAGGCTGTTCGCCCACCCCGCTGATCGCCGCCGCGTACATCCCCGCCAGACCCCGAGCGGACGCCACCCCGCCCACCGACGCCGGGCCCTTCGCCCGGATCAGCGGCATGTTGGGAAGCGAGAAGAGCTCGGTCGGCTCCGCCGCGTTGCCGTTGAACGCGATCGAGGCCAGCGTGTGCGGGCCCGTGGGCGTGGCGTCGAGCACGGCCTGCTGCTCGGGGGTCGGGACCATCGGCTGGATGCCCCGGAAGCGCGGTTCCTCGGGCGCGGGCAGGCCCAGGTGGAAGTCCAGCCCGTACGGGGTCCTGATCCGCTCCTGGTAGACCTCCTGCAGGGTGCGGCCGGTCGCACGGCGCACCACCTCCCCGGCCAGGGCGCCGGCGACCAGCCCGTGATAACCGAACGCCGTGCCCGGGCGCCAGAACGGCCGCTGGTCGGCGAGGCGTTCCGCGAGCTGGCGGTCGTCGGCCAGCTCCGCGAGCGTGAAGCCGGTGTCCGTACCGACCACGCCCGCCCGGTGCGCCAGCAGGTCCCGCAAGGTCAGAGCGCCCTTGCCCTCGGCCGCGAACTCCGGCCAGTAGTACGTCACCTTGCGGTCCAGTTCGAGCGTGCCGTCCTGGACGAGCAGAGCCACGACCAGGTAGGCGGCGCCCTTGGTGGACGAGAACACACCGTAGAGGGCGTCGGCGTCGGTCCCCGCCCACAGGTCGACGACCTTCCGGCCGTGGACGTAGGCGCACAGCTGCCCCTCGTAGTCGGCCCGCTCCCCGGCGACGAACGCGGCGAACTCCTCGCGCACCGCCTCGAAGCCGTCCGCCACGCCGCCGTGGATCTCCTGCGTCATCCGCTCTCCTTGACTGAAGCGCTGTGTGCCACTGTGAACAATGCCCTCGCCACCTGCGGGAATTCACCCTTCGGGTGGTCCCGGAAAAGTGGTTCGGTACCGAACAGGACCGTGTGGCCCCCGCTGACGACCGAGGCCTGCCCGGCGGCAGCGGCGGGACCGCCGGAGCCGTCCCGCAGCGGCCGCCAGTGCCCGGAGACCAGCGGATTCCCGGTCGCGTACGACTGCTCCACGCGGACACCGGGGCCCGGGTCGGTGAACCAGAGCGGGGCGTAGACGAAGCCGCGGGCCGGTGCGTCACGCGTGATGCCGCCGGAATTGCGCACCCGCACCACACCGTTCGCGTCCGCGTTGCCCTCCACCGGCTTGACCGCCAGCCGCCCCGCCGCCGCGTTCAGGGCCGCTCCCGCAGCGCCCCGGCCGACCAGGCCGTGCCCGTCCAGGAAGGCGTCCAGAGCCTGCCGGGCGGGTTCGGTGAGGTCCGCGCGGTCCAGGCCTGCGGACACGAACAGCACGTCCGCCCCCGACCAGTCGAAGCCCGCGTTCAGCACGGCCGTCGAGACCGGCGTGACGTCGAAGCCCATCTCCCGCAGGGCGAACAGCTCACCCGGGGTGACGGCCGCGGCGACGCGGAGGCGCTGGAGCGGTGCCGTGCCGGACTGCCGTGTGGCCGTGAAGGAGACGTCGTGCGTGCGGGCGGCCGTGCGCGCCTCGCGGCGCGCCGACGCCGGGACGATCGCGCTGCCGTCCGCCGCCCGCCGCACCGGAACGCCCAGCCGGAGCAGGGAGTTGAGGGCGGCGATTTCGCGCGGATCGGACAGGCGCAGCCGGAGGTCGCCGTGCGCGGGCACGTACGCGACCGGTGCGGCCTCGCCGACCGGGCGCAGCGGCGCGCCCCGCAGGCTGCCCGACGGCACCCGCTCGACGGTGGCGCCCCACAGACTGCCCAGGCTCCAGCCGGAGATGTCGTACATCACCGAGACCTTGCCGCTGATGTCCCGGCCGTCGGCCAGCAGTGCGTTCGCCATGCCGCGCTTGGGCTGGTGCAGGTCGACGACGTACGAGCCCCGGGGGTAGGTCCGGCCGGCCAGCCGGAAGGCGCGGGTGGCGCGGGTGACGCGGACGTCGTTGGCCAGGAGGTGATCGACCAGGCGGGCGGCGGCGGGTCCCGGGCGCCGGCTGCGGGCGTCGCCCGGCGGGATGACGTAGGCGCGCGGGAACGTGGTCGTGTAGACGTCCTCCGGGCCGATGCCGGGAACGCCGGGGACCGTCTCCGGGGACACCGGCACCTGCGCGGCGCCCGCCGCGCCGCGCCGGAACACCTCGATCTGGTCGGTGATCAGGGTGCCGCGGTGCTCGCGGACGTGGTTCAGCGTCGCGCGGATCGCCGCGCCCGCCACGGCCGTGTTGATCGCCGAGCGGCGGCGCAGCTCGGGGACGGGCAGCTCGTCGTACTCCTCGTTGTTCACGGCCAGCGGGATCTCCACCGTGTGGGCGGCCACCGTGCCGTGGAAGGCCGCGTACTGCGGGGTGAAGATCGGCGGCCAGTCGTCCCAGCCTTCCTCCTGGTCGCGGAAGGGGATCTGGGCCGCCTCCACGCCGTCCCTCGCGGGTGTGTAGCCGAGGGCGTTGACCGCGGACTCCATGCCGAGAGCGTTGGCGTAGGTGTTCTTCAGGAAGAGGTCGTACTCGTAGTTCTCGCCGTGCGGGGGAGTGGTGGGCTCGATGAGGGTGCCGTTGACGTAGCCGTGCAGGTCGAGCAGGACGGCCGGCTGTGTGCCGAGCTCGATCTGCCGCATGGCACGGGTCTCGGGCTGGGAGGCGGTGACGAAGTCGCGGTTGAGGTCGAAGCCGTTCGCGTTGGCGCGGGTACCGGCGATACGGCCGTCCGGGTTCGCCGTGATGTTGAAGTACAGGCGGCTGTGCGCGAGGAGGTCCCTGGTTTTCGTGTCCTTCGCCGTGGCGAGCTGCTCGATGACCTTCAGGGAGGCGTCCGTGCCCTCCCACTCGTTGCCGTGGATGTTGTTGTTGACGAAGACCGGCGTCTTGTAGTCGCGGGTGATCTCACGGGACTTCGCCGCTGTGGCAGGCGCGTTCTCGATCAGCTCGCGCATCCGTTCCTGGGCGCGGGCCTGCCGGGTGGTCTCCGGGGCGGTGACGGTGACGAGGTAGAGGCGGTGGCCGCCGGCCGAACGGCCCGTCACCTCCACGCTCACCCGGTCCCCGAGACGCTGCAGGGCGTTCAGCTTCGGCGCGATCGCGTGGTACGGCGTGAGTCCCAGCTTCAGGGACCTGTCGCCGGGGTTCTCCGGGTCGGGGGAGAGGGCCAGGCGGCGGGGGTAGGAGCGGGTGGGGGCGGCGGTGGGGGCGTCCGCGGTCAACGCGCGTCGCGCCGCGCTCGCGGGAGCTCGTGCCGCCCGGTCGTCCACGGCGGAGCCCTCACGGGTGACGGGTAACGGGTCGGCGCCGGCGGCGCCGGGGGCGAGCAGGAGCGAACCCGCCGCGGCGAGGGCCAGGGCGGTGATCAGTGCAGGTCTCGCAGGAACGCTTCTCTTGGTGCGCACGCGTACCTCCTCCTGGGGCTTCCTGAGATCGGTACGGTGAGCTGTACCGGTTCGACTCAACGGCAACAAGAGCGCGTTGGTGTCACGTGTGACCCGGATGGCTCTCACCGGCGCGTCCGGCCTGACCTGGGCGACCCGTGACAGCCGTGTGACCGGAGCGCGTCAAGAGCGCGACCCGGGCCCGGATAGGGTTCCCCCATGCGCGATCTAGGGACGGGTTTCCGGTACCTCCTGAAGGGCCAGCGATGGGTGGCCCGGCACGGCAGGCAGTACGGCTTCGGGCTGCTCCCGGGTCTGATCACCCTCGTTCTCTACGCGGCGGCGCTCGTCTCGCTGGCCCTGTGGGGCGAGGACCTCGTGGGCTGGGCGACGCCGTTCGCGGACGACTGGTCCAGCCCGTGGCTCGGACTCTTCCGCGGCTTCCTGACCGCCGTGCTGTTCGCCCTCGGTCTGCTCCTCTCCGTCGTGACCTTCACGGCGGTGACCCTGCTGATCGGGCAGCCCTTCTACGAGAACCTCTCCGAGAAGGTCGACCGGGACGTGTCCCCGGACGGGCACGCCCCAGAGTCGGGGCTGCCGTTCTGGCGTGAGCTGTGGATCTCCGCCCGGGACAGCCTCCGGGTCGTGCTGCGGGCCGCCCTGTGGGGGGTGCTGCTGTTCGGCTGCGGCTTCATCCCCGTGGTCGGGCAGACGGTCGTCCCGGTGATCGGGTTCTTCGTCACCGGGTTCTTCCTCACCGAGGAACTGACCGCCGTCGCCCTCCAGCGCCGCAGCGTCGAACTGCGCACCCGCCTCACCCTGCTGCGCTCCCGCAAGACCCTGGTCTGGGGCTTCGGCACGCCGCTCGCCGTGGCGTTCCTGGTGCCGTTCGTCGCGGTGTTCCTGATGCCGGGCGCGGTGGCCGGCGCCACCCTCATGGCACGCGACCTGCTGGGCGAGGACATCCACGAGGGCGGCGAAGACGGCGAGGAGGGCGACGGGGCCGCTAAGACGCTTCCGCAGCCACCCTCAGGATGGTCCTCACCTGGGCGATGATGTCCAGCCGGTTGCGCACGAACTCCGGGTCGGTGATCTCGGTGGTGTTCCCGGTGCCGAACTGCAGTACCGGCGTGTGCACATGCCCGCCCGGCAGCGTCTCGCGCAGCCCGAGCCGGTCGCGCAGCAGGGTGGCCCGGTAGGCGATCTCGTTGGAGAGGTAGTCCCCGCCGCCGCCCGCGCGAGCGGTGGAGCCGGGCGTCGGCCCTTCGGGGCGTACGACGGGCTGGGAGCCGCCGGCCGGGATCTCGGTGACGCTGGTGTTGTCGTACACCGGGAAACGGCCGGTCTGCGCGGCGACGATCGCCGCATGGGGCAGCGTGGTCGTCGTCCACTGCGGCTGCGAGGCCGGGTCGGCGACCGGCACGGTCCCGGTGCGGCCGACGGTGTCGTTGTCCGCGAAGCCGCCCCGCCAGGCCCCGTTGGTCCGCTCGATGTCGAACCGTCCGACCCGGCCCTGGCTCACCGTCGTGAACAGGTCGACCTTCGGCAGGTACGGCCGCAGGGTCCGCTCCACCGTGCCCTCGGTGAAGTCCTGCCAGCGCACCGGGAACACGGCCGTCTCGATCCGGGCCGGACCGTCCGCCGTCTCGATCACCGTGCCGTCGAGGGCCAGCGCGGTGGCGCCCGACGGGTTGGAGATACGGATGTCCCGGTCCAGGGTGAACGGATCGAAGCCGGTGAGCAGGATCCGCTTCAGGCCCTTGCCGTGCGGATACCGGATGGCGTCCTGGCCGCGGGAGGTGCGCTCAAGCTCGTCCAGCAGCGCGGCCCGCTGCCCGTCCGTCAGGCCGAACTCCGACTCCCAGGTGCGCACTTCACGCGTCATGCCCAGCCGCGCCCAGTACAGCGGGCGGTCGTCGTCCCGGCTGAGGTCTCCGCCGGACGGGCCGCGCCCCTGGGCCCGGTCGACCGCGTGCCGCCACAGCGACGAGCCCTCGCGCGCCACGGCCCGGCGGGCCTCGCCGTAGGAGCGGGCCGAGTCGAGGGCCCGGGCCAACCGCGGTGCCAGGGTGTCGAATCCGGAGCGGCGCAGGATCTCCTGGGGTGCGGCCCGGTCGAGCCGCTGCTCCTCAACGGTGGGGGAGGGGGCCGCCGGGGCGGCGCTCGCGGCCGTCGGGGTGGTGAAGCCGGTCAGCAGGGCGAGACCGAGCACGCCGAGGCGAACGCGTAGGGATATCAAGGGTGTTCAGGCCTTCCGTCGAGGTGGGGGGTCGGTGCCGGACGGCCGCAGTATCGCGTGACGCGTGGGGTCCACGCCATGGGTGGGGCTCAGGCGGGGATCCTCGCCGTCGCCTCCCGGCCGACCGGTACCAACTGCCAGGCCACATCCCTGCTGCTGTCGCCCGGCGCGCCCCGCGCCAGGGTGCCTCACCCGCATGTGGGGCGGACCGAATCTCTCCCAGCTGTGGCGGATCTACCCCTCGTCAGAGGACCAGGGGCTGACACGCGGAGCGAGGCAACGACTTCTACATGGTCTCGGTCGTTCATCCGCGTTACGCCCTGGCCATCGCCGACCACCTTCAGGGCAACGACCGGCTGGTGGGAGACCAGCCGCCAGTGCTGCGATGCGCACGGTGCCGTCGCTGTTCTGCCGCAGGAACCACCGGTGTGAGTTGTTGTCCGTGGCGAACGGGTCCTGTGCCCAGGTCTGACAAGGTCGGTCACGTCAGTGCTCCTCAGCCTCGAAGTCCTACAGGAGAGGGCGCCCCTGAAACTCAGCGTAACCAGCCGGTTGTTGTTCCTCAGCGCGGCGAACCGGTCGTTTCACGAGGTGAGGGCCTGTCTGGGGGTTCTCGAACGGACAGACGGCGCGACTCGAACCCTCTGACAGAGCGTCACCCACACGCCGCACACCCGGCGCAGCGTGGTGGCAGCGCACCGAGGCGTCCGAACGGATGAGGTGAACGCCCAGCGTCCTGCCCGAGCGGCAAGGACGACAAACTGACAGCCGTCCTGACGAGACGGCTGTCTCAGACTGGCTTCTTCGTCGGCCAATGCGGCGAACAACGCCGCGTTCGGCACGAGCGGCCTTGCCGGCACTCCTCGCCTGATACCCCGGTCTGGTTTCGCGAGCTTGCGGTAAAACGCCCACGCCGAGCCTTCGAGACCGGGACGAAGCGACCGGCTCGTGGTCGCTTGTGAAGGGTTCGTACGAGATCCAGGTCGGACGCTCGATCACGGACCGCAGGATCACCGCGACGATTAACGTCTGATCCGGGACAAGTTCCCCACCGAGCAGCCCCGGCCCGGGACCTGACCTCCGGACCGGGGCTCTTGGTCTGTCGCGGGCCCCCTCAGCGGGTGCCGAACCCGTACACCGTCTCCGAGCGGAACACCTCGCCCGGACGCAGCACGGTCGTCGGGAACTCCGGCCGGTTCGGCGAGTCGGGGAAGTGCTGGGTCTCCAGCGCGATGCCGTCACCGGGCGCGAAGGGTTCGCCCAGGTGGTCGGCCGTGTACAGCTGGAGGCCGGGCTCGGTCGTCGCCACCGTCAGCACCCTCCCGGACGCCGGATCGTGCAGCTCGGCGACCTCCACCGCCGTGTCCGTCACGCCCTTGTCGAGCACGAAGTTGTGGTCGTATCCGGAGCCGGTCTTGCGGGCCTCGCGGAAGTCGAAGCGCGTCCCGGTCACCTCCTCGGGGCTGCCAGCGGGGATCAGTTCCGCGTCCACCGGCGTGTACCGGGAGGCGGCCAGCCGCAGCTCGTGACCGCCCGCGTCACCGGAACCGGCCAGGTTGAAGTAGCTGTGGTTCGTCAGGTTCACCACGGTCGGCGCGTCCGTCACCGCCTCGTACACGATCCGCAGCGCGCCGCTCTCGTCGAGCGTGTACGTCGCCGAGACCTCCAGCCGCCCCGGGAACCCCTCCTCGCCGTGCCGGCTGATCCGGGTCAGCCGGACTCCGTGCTCGACCGGCTCCGCGTCCCACACCCGCTTGTCGAAGCCGCGCGCGCCACCGTGCAACGAGTTCGGCCCGTTGTTCGGTTCCAGTGCGTACGTCCGGCCGTCCAGGGTGAACCGGCCGCCGGCGATCCGGTTGGCGTACCTGCCGACCAGGGCGCCGAGGTACGGCTCCGGATGGGCGAGATACCCGTCGAGATCCGGGAACCCCAGCACCACGTCCCCGGCCCGGCCCTCCCGGTCCGGCACCTCCACGGACTGCACGATCCCGCCGTACGACAGGACCCGCACCCGTACGCCTGCCCGCTCCAGGGTCCAGCGGTGCACCGGCGTCCCGTCGGAAAGTGTTCCGAAGAGTTCGTTCATGTGCGGAACTCTAAGTCAGAGTCCGGGTCAGGGCTTCTTCGCGGTGACGGTGCGGTACGCGATCTCCGCCAACCGGGCCTGTCCGTTCACACTGGGGTGGAAGTAGTCCCAGCGGCTCAACTGGGCGGTGCCGAAGCGGTAGTCGTACACCGCGCCCCCGTCGTAGCGGCACCGCTCGTCCTCGGCGCAGACCTCCTCCAAGACCTTGTTGTAATCCTCCACCCGCTTCTGCACCGTGTCCCGCCGCAGGGTCGCCGCAGAGTCCAGAGCGTCCGGGTCGCCCAGCATCGACGGGCAGATACCCAGCTTCCACACCTGCTTGCCCATCGGGCTGGTACGGCCCTGCGACCACAGCCGCTTCAGGTTCGGCACGCTCGCCACGAACACCTGCGCCTTGGGAAGGGCCTTGCGCAGGGATCGCAGGGAATCCTCGAAGTCGGCACGGAAGGCCGAGACAGGGGTCATCGCCGAGGGCGTCGACCGGCAGGCGTCGTTCGCCCCGACCATCACCGTCACCAACTGCGGCTTGCGCCCCACCGCCCGGGCCATCTGTCCGGGCAGATCGGCCATCCGGGCCCCGCTCACGGCGTGGTTCCAGCTCCGCTGTGCGGCCCCGGTCCGCCCCAGCAGCCGCACCGCGAGCGAGTCGACCTCGGGGCTGGCGCCGGTCGCCCAGGACGCCTCCGGACAGTCCGACAGCACGTCACACGCGTCGAACCCGCGCGTGATGGAGTCCCCGACGGCGGCGACGGAACCCGGGCTGCGGTCCCACAGGGGCGTGGGTTTCGGCGACGGCTTCGCGGATTCGGACGGGGCGGCGGAATCGCCCCCCACGGCATCACACCCGGCGACACCCAGCACGGCCGCCACGACCACGGCCACAACGCCCCGTGTGCGACGGCTTCGCTTCCGCATCCCTGGTCCATCCCCTCGCCACGCCGTGCCTGTCTCCCCAACCCATAACAACGCACGAGGGTTCCCGACCGATCAGGTGCAACGGCTCACACCCGTACAAGCGTCCCCATGGGTGAATGGCAGGCGTTTCCCGGCACCTGGACCGACCGTACGTCACACTCCTTGCGCCCGCGCACGGTAGCCTCGCCATCAACGTGACCCGCCCGGTCACAGCCGTTCCGCCCGTTTGCACCATGTCCCGCTCTGCCCGGAGGTTCCGGTGACGACACGTGGAGTTCTGTACGTGCACTCCGCGCCGCGCGCGCTGTGCCCGCACGTCGAGTGGGCCATCGCCGGGGTGCTCGGCACGCGCGTCAGCCTGGACTGGATCCGTCAGCCGGCCGCCCCCGGCACCTGGCGCTCGGAGTTCTCCTGGCAGGGTCAGGCGGGCACGGCGTCCAAGCTGGCCTCGGCGCTGCGCGGCTGGCACCTCCTGCGCTTCGAGGTCACCGCGGAACCCTGCCCCACCGCCGAGGGCGAGCGCTACAGCTGCACCCCCGACCTGGGCATCTACCACGCCGTCACCGGTATCCACGGCGACATCCTCATCCCCGAGGACCGCCTGCGCGCGGCGCTGCACCGCAGCCGGCGCGGCGAGACCGACCTGGAAGCCGAGATCGGCAAACTCCTGGGCAAGCCCTGGGACGACGAACTGGAACCCTTCAGATACGCCGGAGAAGGCGCCCCTGTCCGCTGGCTCCACCAGGTGGTATGAGTTTTTAGGGGCGCGGGGAACTGCGCGATCAACCCCCACCGGCCCGCACCCGGCACACAACGTCACAGAAACGGCGAATGGCCCGAACCCCACTCAGGGTCCGGGCCATTGAAACGCTCAGAGATCAAACCGTCCGGAACGCCAGCACCACGTTGTGCCCACCGAACCCGAACGAGTCGTTCAGTGCGGCGATGCGGCCTTCCACGGGCAGCTTCCGAGCCTCACCCCGCACGACGTCGGCGTTCGCCTCGGCCTCGGGGTCCAGGTTCTCCACGTTGATCGTCGGCGGCGCCACCCGGTGGTACAGCGCGAGCACGGTCGCAACCGTCTCCACACCGCCCGCACCACCCAGCAGATGCCCGGTCATCGACTTCGTCGCCGACACCGCGAAGTGGTCGGCGTCGTCACCGAACACCTTCCGCAGCGCCTTCAGCTCGGCGATGTCCCCGGCCGGCGTGGACGTCGCGTGCGCGTTGACGTGCACGATCTCCGCCGGGTCCAGGTCGTTTCGGTCCAGCAGGTTCTGCAGGGCGTGCGAGATGCCCCGCCCCTCCGGCTCCGGCTGCACGATGTCGTGCGCGTCGGCGGAGATGCCCTGCCCGACCGCCTCGGCGTACACCCGGGCACCGCGCTTCGCGGCGTGCTCGGCGGACTCCAGGACCACGACACCGGCGCCCTCACCGAGCACGAAGCCGTCGCGGGCGGTGTCGTAGGGACGCGACGCGCCCTGCGGGTCGTCGTTGTTCTTGGACATCGCCATCATGTTGCCGAACGCGGCGATGGGCAGCGGGTGGATCGCCGCCTCCGTGCCACCCGCGACGACGACGTCGGCACGGCCGGTGCGGATCATCTCGATGGCGTAGCCGATGGCCTCGGCGCCCGAGGCGCAGGCGGAGACCGGGGTGTGCACGCCCGCCCGGGCGCCCACGGCCAGACCCACGTTGGCCGACGGGCTGTTGGGCATCAGCATGGGCACGGTGTGCGGGGAGACGCGGCGGACGCCCTTCTCCTTCAGCACGTCGTACTGGTCGAGCAGCGTCGTCACGCCGCCGATACCGGAGGCGATGACCGCGCCGAGCCGGTCGGGGTCGATGTTCGGGTCCTCGCCGGCCTTCGCCTCGAAACCGGCGTCGGCCCAGGCCTCCTTGGCCGCGACCAGCGCGAACTGCGCCGAGCGGTCCAGTCGGCGGGCCTGTGGCCGCGGAATGACCTCGGTCGGCTCCACGGCGACCGGGGCCGCGATCTTGACGGCCTGGTCGGCCGCCCAGTCCTGCTCCAGGGGCTTCACGCCGGACTTGCCGGCGATCAGGCCCTCCCAGGTAGAGGCTGCGTCGCCACCCAGCGGTGTGGTTGCGCCGATACCGGTGACGACCACGGTGCGATTGGTCGAGTTCACGGGAATTCTTTCTCCAACGGATCCGAGGATTAAGCGGCGCCACCGCCGGGTGGCGGGGCAGTCAGCCCGGAGGGCCAGATCGGTTGATCAGCCCTGGTGCTTGAGGATGTAGTCGGTCGCGTCACCGACGGTCTTGAGGTTCTTGACGTCCTCGTCGGGGATCTTGACGTCGAAGCGCTCTTCGGCGGCGACGACGACCTCGACCATGGACAGCGAGTCGACGTCCAGGTCGTCGGTGAAGGACTTGTCCAGCTGGACGTCCTCAACCGGGATGCCGGCGATCTCGTTCACGATCTCGGCGAGACCGGCGACGATCTCTTCCTGAGTGGCGGCCATGTTGGCGCTCCTTCGTAGATATCCAGAGGGTGTGGCAGGTGTTTCCTCCCGTGCCGGATCGCATGATCCGGCACGGAGTGCCTAGGGGAGGGTAACGACTGTCGCGGCGTAGACGAGACCCGCCCCGAAGCCGATGACGAGCGCGGTGTCGCCGCTCTTCGCCTCGCCGGTCGCCAGGAGCCGCTCCATCGCGAGCGGGATCGAGGCGGCCGAGGTGTTGCCGGTGGTGCGTACGTCACGTGCGACCGTGACCGACTCCGGCAGCTTGAGAGTCTTCACCATCGAGTCGATGATCCGCTCGTTGGCCTGGTGCGGAATGAAGACGTCCAGGTCCTCCGCGGAGATGCCGGCGGCGTCCAGCGCCTCCTTGGCGACCTTCGCCATCTCGAACACGGCCCAGCGGAACACCGCCTGGCCCTCCTGCGTGATGGCGGGGAACTTGGCGACCTCGCCGGAACGGTAGTCCGTCCACGGCACGGTCTGCTTGATCGTCTCGGACTTGTCGCCCTCGGAGCCCCAGACGGTGGGGCCGATGGCCGGCTCCTGGGCCGGGCCCACGACGACCGCCCCCGCGCCGTCGCCGAACAGGAAGGCCGTCGCCCGGTCCTCCAGGTCGGTCAGGTCGCTCAGCCGCTCCACGCCGATCACCAGGACGTACTCGGCCGAGCCCTCGACGATCATGCCCTTGGCGAGGGTGAGGCCGTAGCCGAAGCCCGCGCAGCCGGCCGAGATGTCGAAGGCGGCGGCCTTGGCGGTGCCGAGCTTGTCGGCGATCTCGGTGGCGACGGCCGGGGTCTGCTTGAAGTGCGAGACGGTCGAGACGATCACGCCGCCGATCTGCTCGGCGGAGATCCCGGCGTCGGCGATCGCCTTGCCGGACGCCTCGATCGACATCGCGGCGACCGTCTCCTCGTCGTTCGCCCAGTGCCGGGTCTCGATGCCGGAGCGCGAGCGGATCCACTCGTCGGACGAGTCGATCGTCTCGAGGATCACCTCGTTCGGCACGACCCGGGTCGGGCGGTAGCCGCCGACGCCGAGGATGCGCGCGTACGGGGCGCCCTTGCTGGGCTTGATCTTCGCCATGCGGTCGGCTCCTTGGGGGCGGCGGTCAGGCGTGCTCGGCGATGAGCTCGCGAGCCGCGTCGAGGTCGGCGGGGGACTTCAGGGCCAGCGTCTTCACCCCGGGCAGGGCCCGCTTGGCGAGGCCGGTGAGGGTGCCACCGGGGCACAGCTCGACCAGGGCCGTGACACCGAGCTCCTTGAAGGTCTCCATGCACAGGTCCCAGCGGACCGGGTTGGCGACCTGGCCGACCAGGCGGTCCAGCACCTCGCTGCCGGCCGCGACGGTCCGGCCGTCCTTGTTGGAGACGTAGGTGACCTTCGGGTCGCCGGGCGCCAGGGCCTCGGCGGCCTTGGCCAGCGTGTCGACCGCCGGGGCCATGTGGTGCGTGTGGAACGCGCCGGCGACCTTCAGCGCGACGACCTTGCGCACGCCCTCGGGCTTGTCCGCCTCCAGCGCGGCGAGCTGCTCCTTGGTGCCGGCCGCGACGATCTGGCCCGCGCCGTTGATGTTCGCCGGGGTCAGGCCCAGCTTCTCCAGATGCGGAACCGTCACGGCGGGGTCGCCGCCCAGCAGCGCCGCCATGCCGGTCTCCGTGACGGCGGCGGCCTCGGCCATGCCGAGCCCGCGGGTGCGGACCAGGCGGAGCGCCTCCTCGTGGGGGAGCACTCCGGCGAGCGACGCCGCGGTGATCTCGCCGACGCTGTGACCGGCGATCGCGCCGACCTTCCGCGCCAGCTCGGCCGGGTCGTCGAACAGCAGGTTCGCGGACGCGAGTCCGGCCGCGACCAGCAGCGGCTGCGCCACCGCGGTGTCGCGGATCTCCTCCGCGTCGGCCTCGGTGCCGTAACGGATCAGGTCGAGTCCCGCGGCGTCGGACCAGGCCTCGAGGGCACCGCGAACACCGGGGAGGTCGAGCCATTCGGTCAGGAAGCCGGGCGTCTGAGCGCCCTGGCCGGGAGCGACGAGTACGAGCACTCTCACACTCTCTCTTGGGGACGGGCACAACCGCCCGTGGGGACAGGGACGAAGAACACGGAGGGGTTTTGTCGAGCCTCGACAAAACCTTAGGGCTGAGGATCTCCATCGACCAGACGCCCCAGGATCAGCGCGATCCGCAGGGTGAACGCAGAGCGTACATCGGAGGGTGACCAACCGGTGACGTCAGTCACACGTCGGAGCCGGTAACGGACGGTGTTGGGATGGACGAACAGCATCCGGGCGGCGCCCTCGAGACTGCTCGCCTGTTCGAGATAGACACTGAGGGTCTCCAGGAGCGCGGCCCCGGCCTCCTCCAGCGGTCTGTAGATCTCCTCCACCAGTTGCTCCCGGGCCGAGGGGTCCCCGGCCATCGCCCGCTCCGGGAGCAGATCGTCCGCCAGGACCGGGCGCGGGGCGTCCTGCCAGGCGGAACACGCCTTCAGCCCGGCCGCGGCGGCCTGCGCGGACCGGGTCGCGGCCAGCAGGTCCGGCACCACCGGGCCCGCCACGACCGGGCCGGCCGCGAACGGGCCGATGAGCGACTTGGCGACGGCCAGCGGGTTGTCGCTGCCGCCGGCGATGACGACCAGCCGGTCGCCGAGCACCCCGGTGAGCACCTGGAGCTTGGCGTGTCGGGCGGCGCGGCGGATCGCCTCCACGGTCAGTTCGGAGTCGCCGTCGGGCGCCGTGCCGAGCACCACGCACACGTGCTCGGGCGAGTTCCACCCGAGCGCGGCGGCCCGGGACACGGCACCCTCGTCGGCCTCGCCGCTGAGCACGGCGTTCACGACCAGGGACTCCAGCCGGGCGTCCCAGGCACCGCGTGCCTCGGCGGCCTGGGCGTACACCTGGGCCGTGGCGAAGGCGATCTCCCGGGCGTAGACGAGCAGCGCCTCGCGCAGCACCCGCTCGTCGCCGGGGGCCGCGACCTCGTCGATCGCGCTCTCCATGACCTCGATGGTGGTGCGCACCATCTCCACGGTCTGGCGCAGGGTGATCGCCCGGGTCAGCTCTCGCGGCGCGGTGCCGAACACATCGGTGGAGATGGCCTGCGGGGCGTCCGGATGCCGGAACCACTCGGTGAACGCGGCGATACCCGCCTGCGCGACCAGACCGATCCAGGAACGGTTCTCCGGGGGCATGGCCCGGTACCACGGCAGCGTCTCGTCCATCCGCGCGATGGCCTGCGCGGCGAGCGATCCGGACGACTTCTCCAGCCGCTTCAGCGTCGCGGCATGCGGATGGACGTCGTGGGCTGCGGCTTCGTTCTTGCTGGTTTCGGGTTCGGGCACGGGGACAAGACTGCCTTATCCGGACGGGAAGGTGGGCCGCCGGGGTCTACGGTGGACCCCGTGATGGACGTACGGCGCGCGGACGAGCGCTACCCCGGAGGGGACGCGACCGCAGGGATCGAGTCGTGGCACGCCTTCTCCTTCGGGCCCCACTACGACCCGGACAACCTCCGTTTCGGCGCGGTGCTCGCGTGCAACGAGGAGCGGCTGGCGCCCGGGGCCGGCTTCGACGAGCATCCGCACAGCCACACCGAGATCGTGACCTGGGTGGTGGAGGGGGAGCTGACCCACCGGGACTCCACCGGGCACGAGTCGGTCGTGCGCCACGGGGACGTGCAGCGGCTCAGCTCGGCCGGCGGTGTGCGGCACGTGGAGCGCAACGACGGCCCGCAGCCCCTGACCTTCATCCAGATGTGGCTGGCCCCCCTCAGCCCCGGCGGCGACCCGTCCTACGAAGTCGTCCACGGCATCGCCGACTCGACGCCCTACGCCGTCCCGGAGGCCGGCGCGATGCTGCACGTGCGGCGCCTCGGGGCGGGGGAGCGTACGGCGGTGCCGGACGGGCCGTACGCGTACGTGCACGTCGTGCGCGGTGCCGTCCGCCTGGACGGCGAGGAACTGGGCGCCGGTGACGCCGCCCGGATCACGGACACCAAGGGCCTGGAGGCCGAGGGCGTGACCGACGCGGAGCTGTTGATCTGGGAGATGGCCTAGGGCCCCGGCCCTAGAGCTCCGTCAGCACCGCGTCCGTGAACGCGGGCCACGCCTCGGTCGCCCACGGCCCGAACGCGCGGTCCGTCAGCGCCACGCAGGCCGCTCCCGCGTCCGGGTCGACCCACAGGAACGTACCCGACTGCCCGAAATGCCCGAAGGTGCGCGGCGAGGACGAGGCGCCCGTCCAGTGCGGCGACTTGGAGTCGCGGATCTCGAAGCCGAGCCCCCAGTCGTTGGGGTTCTGGTGGCCGTACCCCGGCAGGACGCCCTTGGTGCCCGGGTAGTGCACGGTCATCGCCTCGGCGACCGTGCGCGGATCCAGCAGCCGCGGCGCCTGCACCTCGGCCGCGAACCGCAGCAGGTCCTCCACCGTCGACACCCCGTCCTTGGCCGGAGAGCCCTCCAGGGTCGTCGAGGTCATGCCCAGCGGCTCCAGCACGGCCTGCCGGAGGTACTCCCCGAACGGGATGTCGGTGGCCTTCGTGACGTGGTCGCCCAACTGCTCGAAGCCGGCGTTGGAGTACAGCCGCCGCTCCCCCGGCGGGGCCGTGACCCTGTGCTCGTCGAAGGCGAGGCCCGAGGTGTGCGCGAGCAGGTGCCGGACCGTCGACCCGGGGGGACCCGCCGGCTCGTCGAACTCGATGGCACCCTCCTCGTACGCGACGAGCACCGCGTAGGCGGCCAGCGGCTTGGTCACCGACGCGAGCCGGAACCGCTGCCCGGCCGGTCCGTGAGTGCCGAGGACGGTGCCGTCCGCTCGTACGACCCCCGCCGCAGCGGTGGGAACCGGCCAGTTATCGATCAGGGCGAGGCTCTTCAGCGACATGCGTTCGAGCCTATGCGCTCAGAGAGCGAGCTCCAGCAAAGGGTCGGGCTTGGGGCGGAAACCGAGGGAGACGTACAGCGGCTCGGCCTCCGGGGAAGCGGTGAGCTGCACGCGCCGGGCACCGCGTTCGCGGAACCACTCCAGCAACGAGTTCATGCAGGCCCGCGCATACCCGCGGCGCCGGGCGTCCGGGTCGGTGGCGACGCTGAACACGAAGCCCACCATGCCCTGCGGGTCGCCCGCCTTGCCGATGCGGTAGTCGATCGTCCCGGCCACCAGGCAGGCCAGCGCCCCCGCCCGCTCCGGGTGGTCGACGACGAACGCCGTGAAGTCCCCGTCCGAATCGGCCAGTTTGGCCCTCAGTGTGGGGAGCGACTCCCCGTGCCAGGCGATGGACGGATCGGAGGCGAACACCGCGTCGATCATGACCTGGCGCAGTCGCAGGACTTCCTCGGCGTCGGCGGGCAGGGCGCGACGTACAACACTCATGAGTCCGTACGCTAACCATCCGGATCGAGAAACGTCCTGCCGATTTCTTACCGTCGGCGCTTGCTTGGAGTGCACTCCAGGGTTTTAGCGTGGGGGCCATGACGGTGATGGAGACCACGGGGACCAGGACCGACACCTGCGCCGGCCCGCCTCAGCAGAACCGGCGCCCGGACGGCGACGACCGCTACACGATCAGCGAGGTCGTCGCCTTCACCGGCCTGACGGCACACACCCTGCGCTGGTACGAGCGCATCGGCCTGATGCCGCACATCGACCGGTCCCACACCGGTCAACGCCGCTACACCAACCGCGACCTCGACTGGCTCGACCTGGTCGGCAAGCTCCGTCTGACGGGCATGCCGGTCGCGGACATGGTCCGGTACGCGGAACTGGTGCGCGAGGGCGACCACACCTATGCCGAGCGCTTCGAGCTGCTGAGGACGACCCGGGAGGACGTCCTGGCCAGGATCGACGAACTCCGGGGCACGCTCGCCGTGCTCGACCGGAAGATCAGTTTCTACGCGGACGCCGGGCGTGCCCTGGCGTCGGAGAGGTCCCGATGAAGGACGGCAGGATCACGACGGCGAAGCTCGGCGACCACGGTCCCGAGGTGAGCGTCCAGGGCCTGGGCTGCATGGGTATGAGCTTCGGCTACGGCCCCGCGGACGCGGACGCGTCCCGGGCCACGCTGGAACGGGCGCTCGAACTGGGCGTCACCCTCTACGACACGGCCGACGCCTACGGCGCGGGTGAGAACGAGCGGTTCCTGGCGCCGTTCTTCAAGGCCCACCGCGACGAGGTCGTCATAGCCACCAAGTTCGCGCTGTCGATCCCCCCGGACGACCCCACGCGCCGGGTCATCCGCAACGACCCGCCCTACATTCGCCAGGCGGTCGAGGCGAGCCTGAAGCGTCTGGACGTCGATGCCATCGACCTCTACTACATGCACCGGCGCGATGTGAACGTGCCGATCGAGGAGAGCGTCGGCACCATGGCCGACCTGGTCCGCGAGGGCAAGGTGAAGCATCTCGGCCTGAGCGAGGTCACGGCCGGTGAACTGCGGGCCGCGTACGCCGTCCACCCCATCGCCGCCGTGCAGTCGGAGTGGTCGCTGTTCAGCCGGGACATCGAGACGCACGTCGTCCCCGCGGCCCGTGAGCTGGGCGTGGCCCTCGTCGCGTACTCACCTCTCGGCCGGGGTTTCCTCACCGGCTCCTTCACCGATGCCGACCAGGATCTGACCGCCGGTGACTTCCGCCGCCAGCAGCCTCGCTTCACGGGCGACAACGCCACGGCGAACGCGACGCTGCTGGAGCTGATCCGGTCGGTGGCCAAGGCCCATGACGCCACCCTCGGTCAGATCGCCCTGGCCTGGGTCCAGCAGCAGGCGACGATCCACGACCTCCCGGTCATCCCGATCCCGGGCACCCGCAAGCCCGGCAGGGTGGAGGAGAACACGGCGGCGACCGGCATCGTCCTCACGGACGAGGAACTGGACCTCCTGGAGGGCATAGCGGCTCAGGTGGCGGGCGCGCGGTACGCGGACATGACGTTCACCTCGGCGGGCCGGGAGTAGCGGGGAGCCCCTCAGGGGCGCGCCCTCAGGGGCGCGGGGAACTGCGCGATCAGCCACGCCCGCACCCGCGCCCGTCCACGGCGAGACTCCGGCAGACGCTAGAGCTCCGCCAACAACTCCGCCTTTTTGACCGAAAACTCCTCATCCGTCACCAATCCGGCCTGATGCAACTCGCCCAGGTGACGAATCCGCTCGGCGATGTCCGCAGGATCACGCCGCGGCGCGGGCACGGCGGCCACCGGACTCGACGTCCGCACCGCCGCCAGCACCGCGGCAGCGAACGGCAGCGACTCGTGCACGGGGCCGTACCCCAGCCCGAACACCACGGCAGCAGGATCCAGATCGGCCTGGGTCGGCGCCGCCACCGCCGCATCCCGGCGCAAAAGCCGCAAATGCCCCTCGAAGACCTCCGGTGACCGCCACTCCACCCCGTTCAGCTCGCCGACGGAGAAGCTCTGGTCGCCGGCCTTCCACTTCGCCGACGACGCCCCCGTCCAGAACCACCGGAAGTTCACGGTCCGTCCGTCGAAGGTCGCCTTCCCGTCGTACGCCTTGAACGACAGCGGCCCCTCGGGTGCCGTCACGAGGAACCGATCGGCCGGCCCGGACTCCGTCAGCAGGCCCCGCAGTTCGTCGGCGTAGTACTCCGCGAGGACCTCGCGCTCGGCGGGCAGCACCAGCCGGTAGGGGTCGACGTTCTCCTTCAGCTGCCCGGCGGCCGCCTCCAGCAACGGGTCCGCCCCGGGGCGCGGCTCGACGCGCAGCACGACCGTGCCGCGCTTCCCGCGGGTCAGGGTCACCCCGGCGATCGCCTCCAGGGGCACGCGACGCTCCCCGAGGGCCTGGAAGAGTTTGGGTGTTCGAATCCCCCGTTCGTAGCGGATGAGCACGGAGTCGGACTCGAACTCCCAGGCGGCATGAAATCCGGCCAGTACGTCACCCATGCGGCTCATCGTATGCGGCACGCGCTCCTCCGTCCCCCTCCCGAGCAGACCGCAATTTCTGCGCCTCTACGCGCGTCAGGCCGCCGCCGTGCCGGACATACCGGTACGGCAGACACCGTCTTCGTGCGCGCAGTGCACCGAGCGGTATGCGCCGACGCCGATCTCTGCGAAATTGAACAGACTTGCGGTCCCGGGCTCGAAGTAGCCCGCGTGACCCTTCGCGCCCGCTGCCGACAGCACCCGCGCGCCGAACCCGGCCGACACCGGATCGGCTCCGTGGCCCAGTCCGCCGACCTCCAGGTAGGGCACGTCCTGGATCCAGTCGTCGGAGTCCCGCATCGCCCACACCCGGGCGGTGGTGTGCAGCTGGGCGGCCTTCTCCACGCGCATGCCGGGGCTGCCGGCCACCGCGATGTCGGACACCCGGCCCGGCAGCGAGTGCGCGGCGACGCCGCACACCACGGAGCCGTAGCTGTGGCAGAACAGCGAGACCGGCGAACCGCCCGGCAGCGCCCGCACCAGCGCGTTGAGCCGTACGGCACCCTCCTCGGCGCGCATCGCCGTGGCCGAGTCGATGCCGAGTCCGCTGGGCGCCGTGTAGTCGGCCCAGGCGATCACTGCCGTCCGGGTCGACGGGCTCACCTGCCGCTGGGCCGCGTACAGGGACTTGGCCATGCCGACGGGCGCGGAGTACTTGCGGTGGGTGCGCTGGAAGGTGAGCAGGTCGGTGTCGACGCCGGGGACGACGACCGAGACCCGCTCCGCCCTGCGCAAATTGCCGAAGACCTCCGCCACCCGGCCCGAACCCTCCGGGTCGAAGGCCAGGATGTGCCGGCCCGGCTCCATGAGGTCCTCGAGGCGGTGCATCCTGCGGCCCGCATCGCGCTGCCCGGCCGTGGTGAGGCGCTTGTCGTGCATGCGTTCCCGCTCGACCTTGCGCGCCTTGGCGAGCGCGAGGTGATTGGCGCGGTAGCGCAGCTCGACCGGCGCGCCGTTCATGTTGCCCACCGCGAGCGAGTACTTGCGGACCAGGGTCGAACGGTCCTGCTCGGTGAGCGAGGAGAAGAAGCGGGCCAGCTTCGCCGGCTCGGACTGCGGGTCCGGCAGCCGGTGCCCGCCGATCCGGCCGTGCTCCCAGGCGGAGAGCGAGGCTTGGAGCGGCGTGGCGCCCCGCTGGCTGCGCAGGGCCGTCCAGCCGGTGGTCGCCAGCATCACGAACACGACGGCCAGAGCGAGCAGTGCGCGCCAGACGTTCAGTTGCGGGGAGGTGTCGAAGGAAGTCACTGAAAGGACACACTAGGAGAACGAGAGGGTCTCGCGTTAACCAAGTGACCGGGATCACGTTTCGGTGGATCGGTTAAGGGGACGGCTCCGCGCGCCAGTTCCCGGCCAGTGCGGGGCCCACCTGATCCAGGTATGTGGTGGTGAGTTCGCGCATTCCGTCGAGGGTGACGTCGTCCCCCGCGGACCACAAGCGTTCGGTGACACGAATCACCCCGCCGAAGAGGGCGACGACGATCCTCGGCCGGGGGTCCAGGTCCACATCGAGCCCCTCGCGCTCGGCGATGATGCACGCGAGCTGCTCCTCCAGCTCGGCCGACCGCCGCAGATGGGCGGCGAGCAGCGCGGGCGTCGACTCGATCACCCGGTAGACGCGCATGTGGAGTTCGATCGGCACGAGTTCCACGACGGCCTCGTTGATCGCGTCCCAGCTCTCCAGCACGGACCGGCGCAGCGCCTCCAGCGGCACCTCGTCCGGCGGGCGGGTGCGCAGGGCCTCGACGACGAGCGTCTCCGCGAGGCGCGGCACGAAGAACGCCGTCTCCTCCTTGCCGGCGAAGTAGCGGAAGAAGGTGCGCTGCGAGACGTCCACGGCGGCGGCGATGTCGTCGACGGTCGTCTCCTCGTACCCGCGCGTGGCGAACAGTTCCAGCGCGGCCCGCAGCAGTGCGTCCCGGGTGCGCCGTTTCTTGCGTTCGCGCAGGTTCAAGTCAGGCCTCTCGTCTGAAGTGTTTGTCCAGATCAGGCTATACGGGGATGTCGTGTCAGTTACCGACTGCTGAATTGGTTTGTCAATTGTCAGTGACTGACACTAGCCTCCCGGTATGACTAGTCAGACCACCATCGACACGACGGGGTCGGGGGGCAAGGCACCGGCGGGGCCGTCGGACGCGACGCCGGGCAAGGGGCTGCGAGGGCATCCCTGGCTCACCCTCATCACCGTCGCCGTGGGGGTCATGATGGTGGCCCTCGACGGCACCATCGTGGCCATAGCCAACCCGGCGATCGGCAAGGACCTGGGGGCCTCATGGTCGGATCTCCAGTGGATCACCAATGCCTACTTCCTCGCCCTCGCCGTCTCCCTGATCACCGCCGGCAAGCTCGGTGACCGTTTCGGTCATCGGCAGACGTTCCTCATCGGCGTTGCGGGCTTCGCCGCCTCCTCGGCCGCCATCGGGCTGTCCCAGGGCATCACGGCGGTCATCGTCTTCCGCGTCTTCCAGGGCCTGTTCGGCGCGCTGCTGATGCCTGCCGCGCTCGGCCTGCTGCGGGCGACGTTCCCGGCCGAGAAGCTGAACATGGCCATCGGCATCTGGGGCATGGTCATCGGCGCGTCCACCGCGGGCGGCCCGATCCTCGGCGGCGTGCTCGTCGAGCACGTCAACTGGCAGTCGGTGTTCTTCATCAACGTGCCGGTCGGCGTCCTCGCCCTCGTCCTCGGGGTGCTGATCCTGCTGGACCACCGCGCCGAGAACGCCCCGCGCTCCTTCGACCTCCTCGGCATCTTCCTGCTGTCCGCCGCGATGTTCTGCCTCGTCTGGGCTTTGATCAAGGCCCCCGAGTGGGGCTGGGGCGATCTGAAGACCTGGGCGTTCATCGTCGCTTCGCTCGTCGGCTTCGGGCTCTTCGCCGTCTGGGAGACGAAGGTGAAGGAGCCGCTGATCCCGCTGGGACTGTTCCGCTCCGTCCCGCTGTCGGCGGGTGTCGTCCTCATGGTCCTGATGGCCATCGCCTTCATGGGCGGCCTGTTCTTCGTGACGTTCTACCTCCAGAACGTGCACGGGATGAGCCCGATCGACGCCGGCCTGCACCTGCTGCCGCTCACCGGCATGATGATCGTCGGCTCCCCGCTCGCCGGCGTGATGATCACCAAGTTCGGCCCGCGTATCCCGCTGGCGGGCGGCATGGCGTTCACCGCGATCGCCATGTACGGCATGTCCACGCTGGACGCGCACACGGGCAGCGGCGTCATGTCCGTCTGGTTCGCCCTGCTGGGTCTCGGCCTCGCGCCGGTCATGGTCGGCGCGACCGAAGTCATCGTCGGCAACGCCCCGATGGAGCTCTCGGGTGTCGCGGGCGGCCTCCAGCAGGCCGCCATGCAGATCGGCGGCAGCCTCGGTACGGCCGTGCTGGGCGCGGTCATGGCCTCCAAGGTCGACAGCGAGTTCGCCGGCAACTGGGCGGACGCGGGGCTGCCGCCGCTCACCCCGGCCCAGTCCGAGCAGGCCGCGCTGGCCGTTCAGCAGGGCATCGCCCCGGTGCCCGAGGGCACCCCGGAGCAGATCGCCGCGAAGATCGCCGAGGTCGCGCACACCACGTTCATCGACGGCATGAGCCTGGCCTCCCTGACCGCCGCGGGCGTGGCGGCCGTGGCCGTGTTCGTCGCGTTCCTCACCAAGCGCGGTGAGAACGCGGAAGCCGGCGCGGGCGCTGCGCACATCTGACGGTCCCCGGCGGTTCGTTCCCTCATCAGGGTGAACGCAGCCGCCGAACCCTCCCCTCGGCACGCGCCGCAGGTCACAGTGGGTCAAGTCCTCCGCAGGGCATGGAGGACGGACGCTGCGGCGCGCTGCCGGAGGGGGGTGGCGCGCAGGCAGCGGGATTAACGCGCACCGACGGGGTACCCGCCATGTCATACCCGAAGAGAACCCCAACCGATCGAGGGTTTACGGGAGTTGATGATGGCGAGCTTCGGACACGGTACGCGCAGGCACCCCCGCTCACGTGGCCGGACGTGGTCACGGGCCGGGACGGATCGCGCGACGCTCGGACTCATCGGAGTCATCTGCGCCGTTGCAGGCTTCTTCGTGCTGGGGATCGTTCTCGGTCCCGTCGCGATGGTCTGCGGCTGGCTCGCCATGGGCCGCGCCTGGTCGGGCTCACGCCCCACCGCGGCCGTGATCGCCCTGGTCCTGGGCGCCATCGACACGCTCCTGGCCATCATCTGGCTGTCCGGAGCGGCCACACCGGGCATGGGCATCTTCTGACCCGGGTGAAGAATGTGGGAAGAGCCCCCGGCCGCTCGGCCGGGGGCCCTCTCATTGCTCCGCCGGTGTCCCCTTGAGCGCGGCCAACTCCCCCCGCAGCGCCCGCACCTCCTCCGTCAGCTCCCGGATCGCCTCGGTCTGCCGCTGTTCCTCGGCGTCGTCCTTCTCGAACCGTGCGATGAACCAGGCGGCGATGTTCGCCGTCACCACACCGAGCAGCGCGATCCCGGACAGCATCAGACCGACCGCCAGCATCCGCCCCAGGCCGGTGGTCGGTGCCATGTCCCCGTACCCCACGGTGGTCATCGTGGTGAACGCCCACCAGACCGCGTCCCCCAGGGTGTGGATGGAGGCGCCGGGCTCGTCCCGTTCCACCTCCAGCACGGCCAGCGCACCGAAGACGAGCAGTCCCAGGCACGACCCGGCGACGTACGTGGTGACCCGTACCTGCGACGCCATCCGCGCCCGCTGCCCGGCGAGGAACAGCATCGACACCAGCTTCAGCAGCCGCAGCGGCTGCGCCAGCGGCAGCACCACGGCCAGCAGCGCCAGCGGATTGCCGCGGACGAACCGCAGCCGGTCCTCGGCCAGCCACAGGCGGACCAGATAGTCGGCGGCGAAAGCGGCCCACACCACCCAGTTCGTGACGTGGCACGCGGTAAGCACGTCCTGCGGAGCCCGCGGCGCCACGATCGGTATGGCGTAGGCGATCGCGAACACGACGGCCAGCGCCAGCAGCGGGCCCTGGGTACGCCGCTCCCAACGGGCCAGCGTGGTCGAAGCGGTCATCGGGAGCGTCATGGAGGCATGGTAGGGAACGCGTGGGGCGGCACCGGTCAGGTGCCGCCCCAGGGAAACCGCCCTCGGCGTCCTACGCGTCGCCGCCCGCGGCTCCCGGGTCGGCGGCCGACACGTCGAGCAGCTGGTACCGGTCGATGGCCTGCTTGAGCACGGAGCGGTCGACCTTGCCCTCACGGGCCCCCGACGCAACCGTCCTCGTCGCCTCCCTGGTCGTGTCCACCAGCAGCTCGGAGGAGCGGTTCCGGG
>NZ_JBEOXI010000036.1:0-45861 GCF_040296465.1 Streptomyces sp. NPDC002130 | reverse complement strand
CATGGTCCACCGCGACAAGAACCACGCCTCGGTGGTCATCTGGTCCCTCGGCAACGAGGCCGGCGGCGGCACGACCTTCAACGCCATGCACGACTCTCTTCCACGTCGACCACCTGGCCACCCGCATCCGTCGCCACGCCGAGAACCTCGCCGTGCTCGGCGGGGCCGTCTCGCGCCGCCAGTGGAGCAACCCGGTCTCCATGACCGAGGTGCTGCGCTCGGCCATCGCCGAGGTCGAGCAGTACTCGCGGGTCAAGCTCGTGCCGCCGATCGACGGACAGCTGCGCGGACACGCCGTCGCCGACGTCATCCATCTCCTGGCCGAACTCGTCGAGAACGCCACGGTGTTCTCCGCCCCGCACACCCACGTCCTGCTGCGCGCCAACCTCGTCACCTCCGGGCTCGCCGTCGAGGTCGAGGACCGCGGACTCGGCATGCCCCTGGAGGAGCAGACGCGGATGAACGCGCTGCTCGCCGACCCCGACCAGGTGAACGTCGCCCGGCTCCTGGCGGACGGCCGCATCGGCCTGTTCGTCGTCTCCCAGCTCGCCCGTCGGCACGGCATCACCGTCCGGCTCCAGACCAACATCTACGGCGGAGTGCAGGCGGTGCTCGTCGTGCCGCAGGCGCTGCTGGGAGCGGAGGCGGGGACGGAGGCCGGGGCGGGGGCGGCCGGAGGAGCGGGTCAGCCGGAGGACGGAGCGGCTGGTGCGGAGCGTCCGGACGTGGCGGGGCCACCGGCCGGGCAGGCCGGGCAGGGAGGCCAAGCCGGGCAGCGTGGGCAAGCCGGGCGGCAGGGCCGGACCGGGCAGGCCGCGGCCGGTGCCGGAACCGGGGCGAGTTCCGTTGCCGATGCCACGTCCACGGGGCTTTCCTCGGTCGAGGAGACCACATTCGGGGCCTCCTCCCGCCAGCTGCCCGCGTCCGGATTTGGGGCGTCGATGCCGCTCGCGGCACCCGGGACCTCGCGCGGGCACGAACGGGAAGCCGAACCAGCCCCGGGCGGGAACGCGCCGGGCGGCCGGCCCGCACCCCTGCCCATGCGCGGTGCCCGTCGGGAGCGTCCGACCCCGGCCGACGCACGGCCCGGCATCAGTCCCGACGACCGGCGCGTACTTGCCGAGAACGTCACCGAGCTGCCCACCCCCCGCAACGGCACCGTGCGCGGCACCATGGGCAAACCCCAACTGCCCCGTCGACGCGCCCAGGAGCACATCGCACCCCAGCTGCGCGACGGCCCGACGCCACGCCAGGACCCCGACCACCTCGTCGGCCACGACCCCGGCCTGATGGCGGCCTTCCAGCGCGGCATCGGCCTCGCGGAGGCCCAGCAGAACATGGAGGCCGGGCACACGGATCGGGAGGACATGGAGTCCTCCCACACGGACCCGGCCCACACCGGTCCCTCCCACGTGGGTTCGGCCCACACGGACCCCTCCCACATGGGCTCCGCAGACATGGGCTTCGCACACATGGACTCCGCCTACACAGGCCAGGCCCACACGGACCCCGCACCCAGCGGGTCCGTACCCGAGGAGCCGATGCCCGTCCGGCCGGTTCACCTCGAGGCGCTCCCCTCGGAGCTGTCCCCCTCGAACGGGCCCAAGCCCGGACACCGTTCCGACCACCGCACGACCACCACCCGGCAGGACGGGAGCGCACCCGCCGGATGAGCACCCCCCTTCCCACCCCCACCCCCAGCGCTCCCACAGACCTTCGTACCCCAAGGAGTCGATCCACCATGGCGAGCGATGCGCCGACCGCCCATGTTTCCGACCTCGACTGGCTGATGAGCGGCCTCGTGCAGCGCGTACCGCACACGACGGCCGCGGTGCTCCTGTCCTGCGACGGGCTCGTGAAGTCCGTGCACGGCCTCGACCCGGACAGCGCCGACCACATGGCAGCGCTGGCCTCCGGCCTGTACTCCCTCGGCCGTAGCGCCGGTGTCCGTTTCGGCGACGGCGGCGACGTGCGGCAGGTCGTCGTCGAACTCGCCTCGACCCTGCTGTTCGTCACCACCGCGGGCTCCGGCACCTGCCTGGCCGTGCTCGCAGGCCGCGAGGCCGACGCGGCCGTGCTGGGCTACGAAATGGCGATGCTGGTCAAGAGCGTCCGCCCCTACCTGGTGACCGCTCCCCGGCAGTCCGTCGATTCCCCGGCGATGAGGCCTTGAGCGTGACGGCGGCCGGTGACGGGCCCTGGCTCGACGATGCGGCCGGGCGGCTGGTGCGGCCGTTCACGGTCAGCAACGGCCGCACCCGTCCGACCGTCGCGCTCGACCTCGTGTCGCAGGTGATGGCCACCGGGGCGACCCCCCTCGGCTATCTCGGCCCGGAGCACGCGCAGGCGATCGAACGGTGCCGGGTGCCCGTCGCCGTCGCCGAGGTCGCCGCCCATCTCAAACTGCCGGTGGCCGTCACCAAGGTGCTGCTGGCGGACCTCGTCGACTGCGGGGCGCTGACGACCAAGCCCCCCGCGTTCCACCACAACCCGACGGACCGGGCCCTTCTGGAGGCAGTGCTCGATGGACTACGACGACAGCTCTGACTACACCGACGGACCGGGCCACGGCGCCGACCCGTTCCCCACCGCGCTGAAGATCCTGGTGGCGGGCGGGTTCGGCGTGGGCAAGACGACCTTCGTCGGCGCGGTCAGCGAGATCGCGCCGCTCAGCACGGAGGAGCTGCTCACCACCGTCAGCGCCGCGACCGACAACCTCGAGGGCATCGAGAACAAGCTCGAGACGACCGTGGCCATGGACTTCGGCCGCATCACCCTCGATCCGCAGCACGTCCTGTACCTGTTCGGCACGCCCGGGCAGGAGCGGTTCTGGTTCATGTGGGACGAGTTGTGCGAGGGCGCGCTCGGCGCGGTCATCCTCGCCGACACCCGCCGGCTCCAGGAGTGCTTCGCGGCCGTCGACTTCTTCGAGCAGCGTGGCCTCGGCTTCATCGTCGCCGTCAACGAGTTCGACGGCGCCTACCGCTACGACCCCGAGGAGGTGCGCGGTGCCCTGGACCTGAACGCGGACGTCCCCGTCGTGTGCTGCGACGCGCGGATCTCCAGCTCCGGGGTCCAGACCCTGCTGACCCTGGTGCGCCATCTCATCGCCCACACGCCGGCCCCCGCTTCGGGGTATGGCGCCCACACGTGACCCCTCCACACCCACCAGGGAGCCCGTATATGACGCCAGCCCGCAGCGCAGGAGCATGCCCATGACCTACGACCCGCCGCGCCCGGCCGGTCGTCTGCTGCTCACACCCGAGGACAAGGAGGCCCCCGCCCGCATCAGCCGACTGCGCCGACTGGGCCTGGGGGAGCACCCCGAACCCGCACTCGACGCCTTCGCGCACCGCCTCGCCGAGCTCACCGGGGCGCCGTACGCCATGGTCAACTTCCCCGGCGAAGAGGGGCAGTTCTACGCGGGCCTGTACGTGCCGGCTGTCGCCCCGGTCGTGCGCAGCGACGGCACCAGCCCGCGCCTCGGCCGTGCCCTGCCCCGTGACCACGGCTTCTGCCCCCATGTGGTGGCGCGCCGCAAGGCCCTCGCGCTGGAGGACGTCGGCGACTATCCGCGGTTCGCGGGCAACCCGGTGGTCGACGAGTTCGGCATCCGCTCCTATCTGGGGGCACCGCTCATCGACGGCACCGGCCTGGTACTGGGCACGGTCAGCGTCGCGGACGTCTCGCCGCGGCCGTGGGGGAAGCCCGGCCTGACCGCGATCAAGGAGCACGCCGCGCTGCTCGTCGTGGAGCTGGAGAGCCGGGACGGCCTGCCGCCCTACTGAAGCCGGGGGTTCCGGCTGGACCCCTGAGGGCGTGAAGGAAAGCTGAGGCGGCGCTTAAGAAAACCTCGATGGACCGGCAGGCCGCCGTACGGCAGATTGCAGTGCGATCCCACTCCTCTCCCGGCCCAGGGGTTCCTTCGGCATACCCGGAGCCGGGACTCACCCCCAGGAGCCGTAGCGGTGAAGGCGCTGGTCAAGCAGAAGGCGGAACCCGGGCTGTGGCTCGCGGACGTCCCCGAGCCCACCGTCGGGCCCAAAGACGTGCTCATCAAGGTGCTGCGCACCGGCATCTGCGGCACCGACCTGCACATCAGGGCCTGGGACGGCTGGGCCCAGCAGGCGATCAGCGCCCCGCTCGTGGTCGGGCACGAGTTCGTCGGCGAGGTCGTCGGGACCGGGCGGGACGTCAGCGACATCGCGATCGGCGACCGCGTCAGCGGCGAGGGCCACCTGGTGTGCGGCAAGTGCCGCAACTGTCAGGCCGGCCGCCGGCACCTGTGCCGGGCCACCGTGGGGCTGGGCGTGGGCCGGGACGGGGCGTTCGCCGAGTACGTCGCCCTGCCCGCCACCAACGTCTGGGTGCACCGGGTGCCCGTCGACCTCGACGTGGCCGCGATCTTCGACCCGTTCGGCAACGCCGTGCACACCGCCCTGTCCTTCCCGCTCGTCGGCGAGGACGTCCTGATCACCGGCGCGGGCCCCATCGGCCTGATGGCCGCCGCCGTGGCCAAGCACGCCGGCGCCCGCAACGTCGTGATCACCGACGTCAGCGCGGAGCGGCTGGATCTGGCCCGCAAGATCGGAGTCAGTCTCGCGCTCGACGTCTCCGGCTCCACCATCGCCGACGGGCAGCGCACCCTCGGACTGCGCGAGGGTTTCGACATCGGCCTGGAGATGTCCGGCCGTCCCGAGGCCCTGCGCGACATGATCGCCAACATGACGCATGGCGGCCGCATCGCCATGCTCGGCCTGCCGGCACAGGAGTTCCCCGTCGACTGGGCCCGCATCGTCACCTCGATGATCACCATCAAGGGCATCTACGGCCGCGAGATGTTCGAGACCTGGTACGCCATGTCGGTCCTGCTGGAAGCCGGCCTGGACCTCGCACCCGTCATCACCGGCCGCTACGGCCACCGCGACTTCGAGGCGGCGTTCGAGGACGCGGCGAGCGGCCGCGGCGGCAAGGTCATCCTCGACTGGACCGCGTAACTCCCCTGTCCCGCAAGCACCTCAGGAGCTTTCCCCATGTTCGACTCCGTGCGCGACGACCTGCGCGCCACCCTCGACGAGATCCGCGCCGCCGGCCTGCACAAGCCCGAGCGCGTGATCGGCACCCCGCAGTCCGCCACCGTCAGCGTCACCGCGGGCGGCCGCCCCGGCGAGGTCCTCAACTTCTGCGCCAACAACTACCTCGGTCTCGCCGACCACCCCGAGGTCGTCGCCGCCGCCCACGAGGCCCTGGACCGCTGGGGCTACGGCATGGCCTCCGTCCGCTTCATCTGCGGCACCCAGGAGGTGCACAAGGAGCTGGAGGCGCGCTTGTCCGCCTTCCTCGGCCAGGAGGACACGATCCTCTACTCCTCCTGCTTCGACGCCAACGGCGGCGTGTTCGAGACGCTGCTAGGCCCGGAGGACGCGGTCATCTCCGACGCGCTCAACCACGCCTCCATCATCGACGGCATCCGCCTGTCCAAGGCCCGCCGCCTGCGCTACGCCAACCGCGACCTGGCCGAGCTGGAGGCCCGGCTCAAGGAGGCCTCCGACGCGCGCCGCCGCCTGATCGTCACCGACGGCGTCTTCTCCATGGACGGCTACGTCGCCCCGCTGAGCGAGATCTGCGACCTCGCCGACCGCTACGACGCGATGGTCATGGTCGACGACTCCCACGCGGTCGGCTTCGTCGGCCCCGGCGGCCGGGGGACGCCCGAGCTGCACGGCGTCATGGACCGCGTCGACATCATCACCGGCACCCTCGGCAAGGCCCTCGGCGGCGCCTCCGGCGGCTACGTCGCCGCCCGCGCCGAGATCGTCGCCCTGCTGCGCCAGCGCTCCCGGCCGTACCTCTTCTCCAACACCCTCGCCCCCGTCATCGCGGCGGCCTCCCTCAAGGTCCTCGACCTGCTGGAGGCCGCGGACGACCTGCGCGTCCGGCTCGCCGAGAACACGGCCCTGTTCCGCCGCCGCATGACCGAGGAGGGCTTCGACGTGCTCCCCGGCGACCACGCCATCGCCCCGGTGATGATCGGCGACGCGGCGGTCGCCGGACGCATGGCGGAGCTGCTGCTGGAGCGCGGCGTCTACGTCATCGGCTTCTCGTACCCCGTGGTGCCGCAGGGCCAGGCCCGCATCCGTGTCCAGCTGTCGGCCGCGCACTCCACGGACGACGTCAACCGCGCGGTCGACGCCTTCGTGGCGGCCCGGGCCGAGCTGGAGGGCTGACCGGCAGCGCAGGGCGCATTTGAGACAATCGATCGCATGATCGAAGCGCGGCGGCTCCACATCCTCCGGGCGGTGGCCGACCACCGTACGGTGACGGCGGCTGCCGCCGCGCTGTACCTCACCCCGTCTGCCGTCTCCCAGCAGCTCGCCGCCTTGGAGCAGGAGACCGGCCACCGGCTCGTCGAGCGCGGCGCCAAGGGCGTACGGCTCACCCCCGCCGGAGAGATCCTGCTCAACCACACCAACGCGGTCCTCGCCCAGCTGGAGCGGGCCGAGGCCGAGCTCGCCGCGTACAGCTCGGGCGCGGCCGGCACCGTCACGGTCGCCTCCTTCGCCACCGGCATCGCCCTGGTCGTCGCGCCCGCCGTGGCCGGTCTCGCCCGGTCGGCACCCGGGATCCGCATCCGCGTCCAGGACGCCGAGGGCGACGCCAGCCTGCCGATGGTGCTGGACCGGCAGGTCGATGTCGCGGTCGCCGTCGAGTACCGCGGGGCCCCGCCCGCCGACGACCCGAGACTGGCCCACCTGCCGCTGTACGCCGAGCCCTTCGACGCGGTCCTGCCGGTCACCCACCGCCTGGCCGGTGCGGCCGAGGTGCCGCTCGCCGAACTGGCCAAGGACGCGTGGATCGGCCCCTACCCCGGCAATCCCTGCCATGACGTGGTGGTCCTGGCCTGCGAGAACGCCGGGTTCCAGCCACGCATGGAGCACTCCTCGGACGACTTCCGCGCGGTCGTCGCCATTGCCTCGGCCGACGCGGGCGTCGCCCTGGTACCGCGCTCGGCGCTGCGCGGCATGGACCTCACCGGGGTGGTCGTCCGCCCCGTCGACGGGACGCCCCCCACCCGCCGGGTCTTCGCCGCCGTACGCAGGGGAGCCGAGGAGCACCCCCTCATCCGGCCCGTGCTGGACGCGCTCGGCGCCGCGGCCCAGGTGTGAGCGCCCCGTAACGCTGCTGTCTCATATCCGGGATAGCGTCCCGGATATGAGACATGACGAAGAGGACCCCGTCGACGCCCGGCTGGGCGCACGCCTGGCCGAACTGAGGGCCGAACACAAGTGGTCCCTGGGTGAGTTGGCGGACCGCAGCGGGGTGAGCCGGTCCACCCTGTCCCGGGCCGAGCGGGCGGAGATCAGCCCGACGGCCGCCCTGCTGAACCGCCTCTGCGCCGTCTACGGACGCACCATGTCCCAGCTGCTCAGCGAGGTCGAGGCGGAACCGGAGACCGTGGTCCGTTCCGCCGGGCAGCCCGTGTGGCAGGACCGGGCCTCCGGCTTCGTACGGCGGTCCGTGTCGCCCCCGCACACCGCCCTGCGCGGCGAACTGATCGAGGCCCGCCTCTCGCCCGGCGCCGACATCGCCTACGACCGTCCGCCCCTGACCGGGCTGGAGCAGCACATCTGGATCCTGGAGGGAGCCCTGGACGTGACCGCGCAGGACACCGAGCACCACCTGGCGACCGGCGACTGCCTGAGGATGCGCGTGTGGGGCCCGACCCGGTTCCGGTGCGCCGCTCCCGAGGGCGTGCGATACCTGCTGGCGGTGGTGCGGCCGTGATCCGGCTGGACGAGGCCCGGCTCCCGGAACGCGCGGGGGCGTTGGCGGATCTGCTGGCCGACACCGTGAACGGTGGTGCCTCGGTCGGATTCCTCGCCCCGCTCACCCGGGCGGAGGCCCTGGCCTGGTGGGAGGAGCGGGCCGCGGACGTCGCCGCGGGCCGGCTCGCCGTCTGGGCCGCGTGCGAGGGGGAGCGGGTGCTCGGCACGGTGAGCCTGGCCTTCCCCGGCAAGACCAACAGCCGGCACCGGGCCGAACTGGTGAAGCTGATGGTGCACCGGGAGGCCCGTGGACGCGGCCTCGGCCGCGGGCTCCTGGCGACGGCGGAGGACGCGGCGGCGGCGTCCGGTGTCAGCCTCCTGCACCTTGACACCGAGACCGGCAGCCCCGCCGAGCGCCTGTACCGGTCCGCCGGGTGGACCCCGATCGGCGCCATCCCCGACTACGCGGCCGACCCCGGCGGGGTGCTGCGGCCGACGACGATCTACTACAAACGTCTCCCGGCAGCCACTCTCACCAGGTGATTGTCGGTGGGAGCCGATACGGTGCCTGCCATGCCGGATGCCGAAGACGTACGACGGATCGCCCTGTCCCTGCCGGACACCACGGAGAAGATCGCCTGGAGCATGCCCACGTTCCGGGTCGCGGGGAAGATGTTCGCCACGCTGCCGGAGGACGAGACCTCCATCGCCGTGCGCTGCCCCAAGGAGGAGCGGAACGAGCTGGTGCTCGCCGAGCCGGGCAAGTTCTGGATCGCGGACCACGAGTCCCAGTTCGCCTGGGTGCGGGCCCGGCTCGACGCCGTCGAGGACGAGGCCGAACTGCGCGACATCCTGGCCGACTCCTGGCGTCAGGCGGCCCCGACCCGGCTCCTGGAGGCCCATCCCCGCCTGGGCCTCCCGGCGGACTGAGGCGCCCGGCGCACCGAGGCACCCGGCCCTCACACGGCGACCGCCGCCCCGACGAAGCCTGTGATGCGCTCCCGCAGCGACCGGGCGTCGAGACCGTGGGCGGCGACATGCTCCTCCAGCCGCCCGTAACGCCGCAGTTCGCGACGGTCCACACCCAGCCCGAGGACCCGGTGCGGCACATCCGACAGCGCGTCGTTCGCCGCGGCCGTCGACGTGCCCGCCAGGTAGGGCTCGACGAGGACGACATCCGTCCCGGCCGCCTCGGTGGCCCGGTGCAGGGCGGCCGCGTCGAAGGGGCGGACGGTGCCGGCGTACAGGACGGTGACGTCCAGCCCCTCGGTGGCGGCGAGCACGGCATCGAGCATCGGCCCGACGGCGACCACCACGCCGGAGCGCCCCTCCCGGACCGTGTGGAAGCGCTGCCCGTCGACCGGCAGCGCCCGCCCGTTGGACTGCACGGACAGCCGTACGTACACCTTGTCGTCGCCCGCGGCGACCGCGTGCCGCAGCAGTGTCTCGGCCTCGTCCGGGTGCCCCGGCACATGGACGGTCCAGCCGTCCAGGGTGTCGAGCAGCGCCACGTCGCCCGGCGCCATGTGGGTGTAGCCGCCGGCCGGCCAGTCGAAGGAGGCGGCGGCGCTCACCAGTACCGCGCCCACGCCCTGGTGCCCGAGGTCCAGCTTGATCTGCTCGAAGGGCCGCTCCACGAGGAAGCTGGCGAAGGTGTGCACGACAGGCCGCAACCCCGTCAGCGCCAGCCCCGCCGCCGCCCCGACCAGCAGCTGCTCGCGGATGCCGACGTCGACGACCCGGCCGGGATGGCGGCGGGCCGCCCCGGCGAAGCCGTCCGTGCCGATCGCGGCGAGGACCACGGCGACCCGGGGATCTTCGTCGAGCAGTCGGGAGACGACGGGGGCGAAGCGGTCACGCATGGTGTCCATGGAGAAGAGTTCCTTTCCAAGAGGGGGCTCAGGCGGACTTCGGCTCGACCCGGGCCACGATCACCTGCGGGCGGCCCGGATGCGGCGCGGTGAAGGCGGCGTACAGCGCCTCGTGGTCACGTCCGTCGACGGTCAGCGCGGACCAGCCCGCCGCCTCGAAACGGGCGGCGATCCCACCGGGCCGCGCGTAGGTGGCGGAGGAGTTGTCGACGACGACGGTGTGCAGCCGGTCGAGCCCCGCGGGTCCGGCGAAGGCGATCGCCTCGTGGTTGCTGCCCTCGTCCAGCTCCGCGTCCCCGATCAGCGCCCACACCCGCGGCTCGTCCCGCTCCTGGGCCCGCAGCCCCAGCGCCGTGCCGACGGCGATCGGCAGCCCGTGCCCCAGTGATCCGCTGCCGATCTCGGCCCCGGGCACGAGCGTCCGGTCGGGGTGGTGGCCGAGCGGGGAGTCGTACGCGCCGAAGCCGGGCAGCCACTCCACCGGCAGGAAGCCCTTGGCGGCCAGTACGGCGTAGTAGGCCATCGGCCCGTGCCCCTTCGACAGCAGGAACCGGTCCCGGTCCGGGTCGCCCCTGCCCTCCGGGCTCACCCGCAGCACCCGGTCGTAGAGCACCCACAGCACGTCCAGCGTGGACGTCGCGGCCGGGCCGTGCTTCTCGTCGCCGGTCATCAGGCCCATCAGCCCCGGCAGGTCGGCATACGTGTACGTCGTGGTGAGTGTCGCGTCGGTCATGAGGACGAGCGTGCAACCTCAACCAAAGTCGAGGTCAAGCGGTGCACTCCCGGAAACGGGTGCGCGATCACCGGTCCGAGTGCGGTATTGTTTTCCTGCGCGTTCGGCCGAGGGAATCCCCAGGTCAGACGGGTAACGGGACGTGGCGCAGCTTGGTAGCGCACTTGACTGGGGGTCAAGGGGTCGCAGGTTCAAATCCTGTCGTCCCGACTTGTGATCAGCAGGTCGGCGGCCGTATCGGAGCAATCCGATACGGCCGCTCGATGGTTTCCGGCCCCGTGGCCGGTTCCGGGATCACTCCGGCGCCGAGCGTGGCTCGTCCTGCATCACACAGGCGAGGAGCTGCTCGACGCCGATCTCATGCGCTGCGACAGGACGGCGAGGCGGTGGCCATCCCGGCCGCCTCAGATCGCGCAGCCCGCATGCGCCAGTGCCTGCTTCAGGAGCACCCCGTGCCCGCCCGGCATCTCGCTCTGCATCGCGTCGGAGACGGCGTCCTGCGGGCTGAACCACACCAGGTCGAGTGCGTCCTGCCGAGGCCGGCAGTCGCCCGTCACCGGCACGATGTAGGCGAGGGACACCGCGTGCTGGCGCGGGTCGTGGTACGGCGTGATGCCCTGCGTCGGGAAGTACTCCGCGACCGTGAACGGCTGGAGCGACGCCGGAACGCGGGGCAGGGCGACCGGGCCGAGGTCCTTCTCCAGGTGGCGCAGGAGGGCGTCGCGGACGCGCTCGTGGTGCAGTACACGGCCGGAGACCAGCGTCCGGCTGACCGTACCGTCGGGCCCGATGCGCAGCAGCAGGCCGACACTGGTCACTTCGCCGCTGTCGTCGACGCGTACCGGGACGGCCTCGACGTACAGGATCGGCATGCGGGCACGTGTCATCTCCAGTTCGTCGGAGGACAGCCAGCCGGGCGTGGTTTCGGTCATGTCAGACATTGCTTGATCATACTTTCAGCCGTTCGGACTTCCTGGGTAGCCGCTTCAGGGGAACTGTGACCGGCCCCACGCCTGTTCAATCGTCCTGGGGCCGCTCGTCCTGCAGCCGGTAGACCCGCAGGGCGTTGTCCCGCGCGGCCCAGCGGGCGATCCGCAGGGCGTCCGGCAGGGCCAGCTCGTCGGCGTCCACCCGCTCTTGGAGCAGCCCCGCGAGCCCCTGCCGGAAGGTGAGCGCTCCGAGATGGTGGAACTCGGGCACACCGTAGGCGTCGGAGCTGTACAGCAGTTTGCGGAACGGTGTGATCTCCAGGGCCTCCGCGAGGACCGCACCGGCCCGGGCGGGGCCGACGTGGTGCAGGGTGAGGCCGACGTCGAGGTACACCTGCTCGAAGACCGCCGCCAGATAGGCGGCCTGCCGCTGGTAGGGCCAGCAGTGCAGGAGCAGGACGGGAATCGTCCCGGCGGTGAGGTGCAGCCAGTCCGTGAGGTGGGCCGGGTCGACGCGGTGCAGCCGGATGTCGTTGTCGCCGAAGCCGGTGTGCAGTTGGAGCGGCAGACCGAGGTCGACGGCGGTCCACAGCAGGTGACGTACGAGGGCCGGGTGGTCGAGACGTCCGCCTCCGCCGAGCCAGGACCGGGCCGCCTCCGTGACCTCCGCGTCCGACGGGCGGGCCGGGTCGAGGTCGAAGCCGGTGCGGTAGGCCGCCACCGACTTCACGGCCACCACGCCGGGCCGCCGCACGGCGTCCAGCGCGGCTGCGTGGAAGGCGTCCGCGTACGCCTCGGGTTCGACCCCCGCGGCCCCCACCGACTCCGCGACGCCTTCCAGCCGTACGACCTCGTACGACGTCCCGCCCGCGGCCTCGGCGATGTCCCGGGGCGTGGTGATGCGTTCGGGGGCGTATCCGGTGTCGACGCAGAAGACGTCCGTGCCCGTCGCGCGCAGGAAGCGGCGCTGCACCTCGCGCCAGCCCAGTTCCGAGCGGCGGGCGAGGTACTCCGCGGGGGGAGCGTGACGGGGCAGGTCGAGCAGGGGAGCGCAGTGCCGGCGCACGGCCACGCCCACGGGGCTGTCGAAAGGCGAGACACCGGGCCACGCCTCACCCTCCGTGAGGAGGGACTCGAAGGCGTCCCGGCCGAGGTCGGCCGTGACGGTGCCGTGGCAGTGGTGGTCGACCAGCCGTACCGAGTCGAGCGCCTCGCGGACCGCGGTCATGTCAGTACGTCCAGCGGTACGCCGCCGCCACCCGGTCGTCGTCCAGCCCGGCGACGGACGCCAGCTCTCCGAGACGTACGGCGATCACCGCGTCGGCAAGGACCGGGCCGAGGGCCGCGCGCAGGGCTCCGTCCGCGCGGAACTCCTCGACGGCCCCCTCCAGCGACACCGGCAGCCGCCGCACGCCCCGGCCCGCCGCCTCCGCCTCGCCCAGGTGGGCCGGGTCGCCGGTGGTCTCGTCGGGGAGGGCGGCGGACGAGGTCAGGCCGTCCAGCCCGGCGACGATCAGGGAGCCGATCGCGAGGTAGGGGTTGGCGGCCAGGTCGACGGGTTTGATCTCCAGGTTGGCGGCCCGGTCGCGCAGGCCCGCGGTGCCGGTGACGACGCGGAGCGCGGTCTCCCGGGTCTCACGGCCCCAGGCGGTGAACACCCCGGCCCACTGGGAGGGCCTGAGCCGCAGGTAGCTGGCGGGGCTCGGGGCGGTGACGGCCGTGAGGGCGGGCAGGTGGGCGAGGATGCCGGCCGTGAACGACTCCGCCTCGGCCGTCATGCCGTACCGTCCCGGGCCGCCGGAGTGCAGATTGGCCCCGTCGCGCCAGGCGGAGAGGTGGACGTGCCCGCCGTTCCCGACGCCCCGGCCCACGACGGCGGGGGCGAAGGACACCCTCAGCCCGTGCCGCCCGGCGACCGCCCTGACGGTCTGCCGGACCAGCACACTGCGGTCGGCTGCCGCCACCGGGTCGAGGGCACCCACCGAGATCTCGAACTGCCCGGCCGCGTACTCGGGATGGACCTGTTCGACCTCGATGCCCTGGGCCGCACACGCGGCCAGCACGTCGGCCGTGTAGTCACCGAGCTCGACCTGCCGGGTCGCCCCGTACGCCGGTCCGGTCGTCGCCGGCACGAACGTGTCGTCGGGGGCGTCGCCCCGGGCCACCGTCCACTCGACCTCGATGGCCGCTTTGAAGGTGAGGCCGTGCCGCTCGGCCGCCTCGGTGACGATCCGGCGCAGGAGCGTACGGGTGCAGCCCGGATGCCGATCGCCGTCCTGGGTGATGCGGTCCACCGGCGCCCAGGCCCAGCCGGGCTGCCCGGCCAGGACGACGAGCCGGTCCAGATCCGGGTACAGGCGCAGATCGCCGTCGGGGGAGCCCAGGACGTCGGTGGTGACGATCGAGTCGTTCGCGAGGAACGTGTCGAACACCGGCGACATGCCGACGCCCCAGGCCGACGCGGAGGAGAGCCGGGCCGTCGGAACGGTCTTCACCCGGCCGATGCCCGCGGTGTCGACATAGGCCAGCACCACACCGTGCACACCCCGGCCGGCGAGCTCGCCGCTCAGCGCGGTGGCCCGCTCGACGTCGCCGGGACGGCCGCCGGGCACGGGATCGGCCAGGGTGGTCATGCGTCCTCCCGCGGTTCTCCGGACTTCTGCGACGCGGGCGGCGCCGTCAGGGCTTGACGGCCACCGCGCCGTACTGCGGAACCAGTACGGCCGATCCGGGCTCGGCTCGCCACTGCCCGCACGACACCATCCCGGGTTCGAGCAGCTGAAGGCCCTCGAAGAACGCCGCGATGTCCGCGCCGCTGCGGGCCGTGATCGGGGGAGTGGCGTTCTCGTTCCAGAACTTCATGGCCGGGATCTGGCCCGCGCCGCCGAGCTCGTCGTCGAAGGTCGGGTGGGTGAGCACCAGGAAGCTGCCGGAGGGCACCGCGGCCATCACCCGGCGCACGATGTCCCGGGCCTTGTCGACGTCCAGGACGAAGTTGAGGATGCCCAGCATCATCACGGCGACGGGCTCGGTGAAGTCCAGGGTGTGCCCTGCCCGTTCGACGATGGCGTCAGGGTCGTGCACATCGGCGTCGATGTAGGCCGTGACGCCGTCGTGGGTGCCGGTGAGCAGGGTGCGGGCGTGCACCAGGACGATCGGGTCGTTGTCGACGTAGACGATGCGCGAGTCGGGCGCGAGCCGCTGGGCGATCTCGTGGGTGTTGTCCGCCGTCGGCAGTCCCGTGCCGATGTCGAGGAACTGCCGCACTCCGCGCTCGCCGGCGAGGTACGACACGGCCCGGCCGAGGAAGTCGCGGTCCGCCCGGGCGATGTCCCGGATGATCGGGAACATGCCGGCGACGTGCTCGCCGACCCGCTGGTCGACCTCGTAGTTGTCCTTGCCGCCGATCCAGTAGTTCCACACGCGCGCGTTGTGCGCCACACCGGTGTTCAGTCTCGCCGACCCTCCCGAAGGGGTGTGGACATCACTCACGACTCGTCCTCTCCTCGCCCGCACGACCCAAGCCGGTCATCGCCGTCATTGTCCCGCTCCGATGATCAGCTGTCCCGGGAATCGGCGGAGCGGGAACGGCGGTCGGCGCTGGAAAGGAGCTTCCCGGCGTGCCGAACGAACGGCTCAGGTGGGGCTCGCGGCGGGCGACTTCCCGGCCAGGACGTCCTCCAGCCGCTGGGTACCCTGCCGCACGGCCTGCTCGGCGGAGTCGTTCTCGTCCCCGTCGAGTCCGCCCGCGGTGACGGTGATCGCGTCGTCGCCGACCCGTACGGCGGCGACGTCCAGGGTCAGTGTGGCGTCGTCGCCGCCGGCCGAGCCCTGCACCGTCACGCGCAGGCCCTGCCGGGCGTCGCCCACCCCGGGCAGCGAGATCTCGATGACCTGGACAGTGCGCTTCTCGTTGCCGTCGGTCACGGTGAACTGGTCGCACTTCTCCGGCAGGGTCGCCATCCAGTTAAGGGAGTCCTGCGGATCGGTCCGGTCGTAGGAGGCGACCTGGTACAGCAGGCGGGAGTCGCCCTGCTCGAAGCCGCGCAGCTCGGACGCGCCCGACGGCCTGCCCAGCAGATCGTCGTCGAACAGGGAGTCGAGGAGCCGCTGGCAGTCGGAGGCCTGGGCCTTGGCGGTGAGGAAGTCGGAGACGTCGACGGTGCCGATGAGGAGGCTGTCGTGCCAGTTCTCCGCCTCCGTGTCCTTGACCTGCGTCCAGTCGTCCTCGATGTCCGCCTCGGTGATCAGCGCGGTGCGCGCGCCGTCCGTGGAGAGGGTGGCCGTGGGGGAGGGGGTCTGCCGCACCTCGGCGACCCGCGACGCGGTGACGCCGGAAACGCGCGGGCCGTCCGTGCCGCCGTCGTCCGAGCAGGCGACGGTGGAGAGCAGCGTGCCTGCCGCCAGGGAGGAGGAGAGAACGCGGACGAGCCTGGACGGACGGGTCATCGGGAGTGCCTCCTGAGAACGTGACGCGTGCCCTCAGCGCACCACCGCCACCGGCGGCCCACCACCGGCGTCGGACCGTTCGGGTGATCGCCGCCAGGGGGCGCTGGGGGCTCACCCGCCGGGCTCTGGCGTCAGGGCTCGCGCGCGCTGTTCAATGAAGCTGCACAGCGTGCCCGTCTTCCCGAGCCCGTCTTCCCGAGCCCGTCTTCCCGAGCCCGTCTTCCCGAACGAAGGAGCCGCCCGTGTCCCCCGCCGTCGTGCCGCCCGTCGGCGCGCGCATCCGGCAGGCGCGCCTGGAGCGCGGGACGAGCCTGCGCGCGCTGGCCCGGGAGGTCGGTGTGTCGGCGAGCCTCGTGTCGCAGATCGAGACCGGCAAGAGCCAGCCGTCCGTCAGCACGCTGTACGCGATCACCACGGCGCTGGGGATTTCCGTGGAGTCGCTCTTCGACGCCCGGGAGAGGGCACAGAAGATGGTCCGCCAGAGCGTCCGGGAGGGGGCCGGGGCGGTCCCGCCCGCCGTGCCCTCCGCCACCGTGACACCCGCCACCGTGCCGCTCGCCCTCTCCGCCTTCGCCGCCGAGCCCGGGCGGCGGATCGGGCCGCTGGTCGCCGCGGGCGGTCGCGAGACGCTGGAACTGGACTCGGGGGTGGTGTGGGAGCGGCTCGGGCGGGTCCCGGGCGCGGAGACCGACTTCCTGCTGGTGACGTACCGGCCCGGCGGCTCGTCCTCCGGCTCGGGAGCGCTGATGCGGCACCCCGGCACCGAGTACGGCTATCTGACCGCCGGCGAGCTGATCCTCACCCTCGCCTTCGAGGAGTACACGCTGCGGCCGGGCGATTCCGTCTGCTTCGAGTCGACGACCCCCCACCGCTACCGCAACGATGGAGAGGTACCGGCGGTGGGCGTCTGGTTCGTGTCCGGCGATGTTCAGTGACACTTGACACCCATCGCACACGGGCGTTCACTCCGAAGTGGGGGTGGTCGCCATGGCGATCCGCACATATGGCCCCAACGCCGTCGACTGGGAAGAGCGCATCGACCTGGACCGGCTGCGCGGACAGCGGTCGGCCCGGCTGCGTGAATCCCTGAACCGCTCCCGGCTCGGCGCGGTGCTCAGCTTCGACTTCGCCAACATCCGCTACATGACGGCCACCCACATCGGCACGTGGGCGATGGACAAACTGATCCGCTTCGCCCTGCTGGTGCGCGACGGCCGACCGGTCGTCTGGGACTTCGGCTCCGCCGCCCGCCACCACCAGCTGTACAACCCCTGGCTCGACTACGGCGACGGCGAGGGCGGCCCGCCCACCGGCGCCCGCGCCGGCATCTCGACCCTGCGCGGCGCCTTCCACCCGGACGCCGGGATAGCCGAGGACGTGGCGGCCAAGATCGCCGCCGAGCTGCGCGACCATGGGCTCGCGGGCGAACCCCTCGGCGTGGACGTCGCCGAGATGCCGGTCCTCGCCGCGCTGCGCGCCGAGGGCATCGACGTCGTCGACGGACAGCAGGTGTTCCTGGAGGCCCGCCGCATCAAGACCGGTGACGAGATCGCCCTGCTCACCCAGGCCTGCGCCATGGTCGACGCGGCCTACGAGGAGCTGTACGGGTACCTGCGCCCGGGAGTGCGCGAGAACGAGTGCGTCGGCGTGGTCAGCAAGGTGCTGTACGACCTCGGCAGCGAGTACGTCGAAGGGGTCAACGCCATCTCGGGCGAACGCTGTTCGCCGCATCCGCACGTCTACAGCGACCGCCTGATCCGCCCCGGCGACCCGGCCTTCTTCGACATCCTGCACAGCCACCTCGGCTACCGCACCTGCTACTACCGCACGTTCGCCGTGGGCAGCGCGTCGCGGGCGCAGCGGGACGCGTACGTGCGCTGCCGGGAGTACATGGACGAGGCGATCGCCCTGGTCCGGCCGGGCGCCACCACCGCCGACATCGTGCGGGTCTGGCCGCGCGCCGAGGAGTTCGGCTTCGCCGACGAGACCGCCGCCTTCGCCCTCCAGTACGGCCACGGCGTCGGCCTGTCGATCTGGGAGAAGCCGATCTTCAGCCGTCTGGTCTCCCTCGACCACCCCGAAGTCCTCGAAGAGGGCATGGTGTTCGCCCTGGAGACGTACTGGCCGGCCGCCGACGGCTGGTCCGCCGCCCGGATCGAGGAGGAACTGGTCGTCACCGTCGAGGGCTGCGAGGTCATCACCAAGTTCCCCGCCGAGGAACTGCTGGTGGCCGGACGCAAGTACTGGACGGTGGGCGGCGAGCTGAACACCCGCCGCGAGGCGCAGTCCCACCTCAACACCGGGGACCGCGCGCGGGCGGACTTCGGTGACCGCACCCGCGCGGTCACCCGGGAGCGCGCACACGCGGACACCGCGGACCGCGCACACGCGGACACCGGGGATGCCTCACGGGCGGACGGCGAGGACCGCTCACGCGCGGGCGCCGGGGAGCGCTCACACGCGCACACCGCGGACCGTCGGCGGACGAGCCACGGGGACCGCTGATGGACGCCACCGCGCTCCTCGACCGGTACGAGCGGATGAACGTCGTCCGCCGAACGGAGAAGGCCGCCCACGACCTGTTCCTGCAGGGGCTGGTGAAGGGCACCACCCACCTCGCCGCCGGACAGGAGGCGATCGCCGTGGGCGCGAGCGCCGCCCTGCGCCCGGACGACTATGTGTTCGCCACCTACCGGGGCCACCACCACGCCCTCGCCCGGGGCGCCACCCCCGAGGAGTGCCTCGCCGAGCTGATGAGTCGGGCGACCGGGCTGTGCCGGGCCAAGGGCGGCTCCATGCACCTGACCAAGGCGGCCACCGGCATGCTCGGCTCGTACGCCATCGTCGGCGCCCATCTCCCGGTGGCGGTGGGCGCTGCCTGGTCGGCCCGGTTGCGCGGCACCGAGCAGCTCGCGGTCGCCTTCTTCGGCGACGGCGCGACCAACATCGGTGCCTTCCACGAGTCGCTCAACCTGGCCGCCGTGTGGAAGCTGCCGGTGCTGTTCGTGTGCGAGAACAACCTGTACATGGAGTACACGCCGATCGCCGACGTCACGGCCGTGCCCCGCCCCGCCGCAGACCGGGCCCCGGCCCACGGCATCCCTGGCGAGGTCGTCGACGGCAACGACGTGGTGGCGGTCGAGGAGGCGGTGGGGCGGCTCGCGGGGCGGGCCCGGGCCGGAGACGGGCCCGCCGTGCTGGAGGCCGAGACCTACCGGCACTTCGGGCACAGCCGCGCCGACCCGGCGGCCTACCGCCCGCCTGAGGAGGTCGAACGGTGGCTGAAGCACGACCCGTTGGACCTCGCGCGGGGGCGCCTGGCCGAGCTGGGTGTGGACGAGGAGACGGTCGCCGGGGCCGACGAGCGGGCCCGGGCCGTCGTGGAGCGGGCCGTGGCGGCGGCGAAGGCCGCGCCGGCGCCCGATCCGCGCGAGGCACTGACCGACGTGTGGGCCGACGGAGGTGCCGCATGGCGGACGTGATCACCTACCGGGACGCGGTCGCCGAGGGCATCGCCCGCGAGATGCGGCGGGACGCGTCGGTGGTGTGCCTCGGGGAGGACATCGCCGCGGCCGGCGGCGTGTTCAAGACGACCACGGGGCTGCTGGAGGAGTTCGGACCCGAGCGTGTGTGGGACACGCCCATCTCCGAACAGGCCATCGTGGGCGCGGCGATGGGCGCCGCCATGACCGGGATGCGGCCCGTCGCGGAGATCATGTTCTCCGACTTCCTGGCCTGCTGCTGGGACTACCTCGCCAACGAGATCCCCAAGGTCCGCTACATGACCGGCGGCCAGGTGACCGTGCCCCTCGTCGTGCGCACCGCCAACGGCGGCGGGCTCGGTTTCGGCGCGCAGCACTCCCAGGCCACCGAGAACTGGGCGCTGACCGTCCCCGGGCTGAAGGTCGCGGCGCCGGCGACACCCGCCGACGTCATCGGCATGCTGGCGGCGGCGATCCGCAGTGACGACCCGGTGGTCTTCTTCGAGCACAAGGGGCTGCTCGCGACCAAGGGCCCGCCGCCCCCGTCCGATCACGTCGTCGAGCTGGGCCGGGCCGCGGTCGTCCGCGAGGGCGGCGACATCACGCTCGTCGCGCTCGCCTCGATGGTCCCTCTGGCTCTGAAAGCCGCCGACGTCCTGGCGGGGGAGGGCATCGAGGCCGAAGTGGTCGACCTGCGCTGCCTCGTCCCGCTCGACGCCGCGACCGTCCTCACCTCGCTGCGCAAGACCTCCCGGCTCGTCACCGTCGAGGAGAACCCGTACCAGGGCGGCTGGGGCGCCACCGTCGTCTCGGTCGTCGCCGACGAGGGATTCGGCCTGCTGGACGCGCCCGTGCGGCGGGTGGCGGGGGAGTGCGTCCCGCTGCCGTTCGCGGACGCGCTGGAGGAGCAGGTCATCCCCACCGTCGACAAGATCGTCGCGGAGGTGCGCCGGCTCGCCGCGTACTGAGCCGCACACCCGCACCGAACACCCCATGGGAGGAAGCGCGATGACCACCAGGAAACTGCTGCGCTCCGGTCACGTGATCTCGATGGACCCGGGCATCGGGGACCTGCCCCAGGGGGACGTCCTCGTCGAGGACGGCAGGATCGCGGCCGTCGAACCCGAGATCAGCGCCGACGCCGAAGTCCTCGACATGAGCGGCCACATCGTGATCCCCGGCTTCGTCGACACCCACCGGCACACCTGGGAGGCCTCCATCCGGGGCGTCGCCCCCGACGCCACCCTCGACGACTACTTCGTCGACATCCTCGACACCTTCGCCCCCCTGTACACCCCGGAGGACGTGTACGCCGGCAACCTCGCGGGCGCGCTGGAGTGCATCAACGCCGGGATCACCACCCTCGTCGACTGGTCGCACATCAACAACACCCCCGAGCACCCGGACGCGGCGGTCCAGGGCCTGGCGGAGTCCGGCATCCGGGCGCAGTACGCGTACGGCAGCGCCAACACCTCCCTCGCGGAGTACTGGTTCGAGAGCAGGATCGCGATCCCCGCGGACGACGTACGGCGGATCCGGTCGACGCACTTCGCGTCCGACGACGGCCTGCTGACCATGGGTCTCGCCACCCGCGGCCCCGGCTTCTGCCTCGACGAGGTCGTCACCGCCGAGTGGGCCATGGCGCGCGAACTCGGCCTCCCGATCACCGTGCACGTGGCCATGGGGCGCCTCGCCGGCCGCTTCGGCATGGTGAAGCAGCTCCACGGCCTGGGGCTGCTCGGCCCGGACACCACCTACGTCCACAGCTGCTACCTCAGCGAGGAGGAGTGGCGGATGGTCGCCGACAGCGGCGGCACGATCTCGGTCGCGCCGCAGGTGGAGCTCCAGATGGGGCACGGCTGGCCGCCCGTGATGCAGGCCATCGAGCACGGTCTGCGGCCCGCGCTCAGCATCGACGTCGTCACCACCGTGCCCGGCGACATGTTCACCCAGATCCGCGCGGCCTTCGCGGCCGAGCGTGCCCGGGTCAACGCCGACTGCTGGCAGGCCAACATGCCTGTCCCCGGAACCATGCTGACAGCACGTCAGATGCTGGAGATCGCCACCGTGAACGGCGCCCACGTCGCCGGTCTGGAGGACCGTACCGGCTCTCTGACGCCCGGCAAGCGCGCCGACATCGTCGCGATCGACGCCACCGCTCCCAATGTCGCCCCGGTGCACGACGCGGTGGCCGCGGTGACCCTGTCCGCCGACGTCTCCAACGTGGACACCGTCCTCGTCGACGGCGTGATCCACAAGCGCGACGGCCGGCTCCTCGGCGACACCGCCCGCGCCCTGCGGCTCGTCGGTGAGTCCCGCGACCGGCTCCTGGCGGCGAAGGAGGCCAAGGGAGCGAAGGCACCGGCATGACGAATCACCTGGTACGTCACGCCGCCGGCCTGCCCGAGCCGCCCTACGACGGCCACGGGGCCCGGCGCCGGGCGCTGGTCGGCGAGGAGGACGGCAGCGTCCACACCGGCTTCGGCCTGTGCGAACTGCTCCCGGACGGCCGGGTGCCCGCCCACGTGCACTCGTACGAGGAGAGCTTCCACCTCCTCTACGGGGCCGTGACCCTCGACCTGCCCGAGGGTTCGTACCTGCTGGAGAAGGGCGACTACGGCCTGCTGCCGACCGGCGTTCCGCACGCCTGGCGCGGGGCCGGGAGCACCGGCGGCCGCTGGGCGGACATGCTGGCCCCCGTGCCGCGCGCCCGCTACGGGCACGACACCCTCGCCGTGCCGGACCTGCCCGCTCGCGAGCCTGTCCGGGTGGACGTGCGCGACCCGCGCAGCCGCTGCTTCGGCCGGTTCGAGCCGGACCAGATGGATCCCGGCAGGCAGTCCCAGGAGCTGCTGGCCGCCACGGCGAGCATGCGGACCGCGCTGCTGGTCTACAGCGGGATCACGGTGAAGATGATGATCGACGGCGATCTGGGCGCGGTCGCCTCGACCATGTTCATGGTCCAGTACGCGTCCGACGGGGTCATCGGCACCCACGACCACCCCTTCGAGGAGACGTATCTGATCCTGGAGGGCGTCGCCGAGGCCACCCTGGACGGCGAGCGCTACCGGCTGGAGCCCGGCGATGTGGCCTGGGCGGGTGCCGGATGTGTGCACGGGTTCGTCAACGCCGGGCACCGCCCGCTGCGCTGGCTGGAGACACAGGCGCCGCAACCGCCGTCACGGCACTCGTACCGGTTCACGCGGGACTGGGACTACCTGCGCGCGGCACTGGAGGAGAAGTCATGAGCAGTGTGCTCGTCGTCGGCGGCACGTCCGGGATCGGGCTCGAGTTCGCCCGGTCGCGCGCCGGGAACGGAGACGACGTGGTTCTCACCGGCCGCGACACCCAGCGGGCCGAAGCGGTCGCGAAGGAGGTCGGCGCCCGCGGACTCGTCCTCGACCTGGCCCGGCCGCTGGAGATCGCGGCGGCCCTGGCCGGCATGGGGCGCGTCGACCATCTGGTGATCGCGGGCGTCTCCCGGGACGACAACAAGGTGACCGACTACGACATCGACGCCGCCCTGCGCCTGGTCACCCTCAAACTCGTCGGGTACACGGAGGTCGTGCACACGCTGCGCGGCCGCCTGCACGACGACAGCGCCATCGTGCTGTTCGGCGGCCAGGCCAAGGAACGCCCCTACCCGGGCGCGACGACGGTGGCGACGGTCAACGCGGGGGTGCGGGGCCTGATGAACTCCCTCGCCGTCGAGCTCGCTCCCGTCCGGGTCAACGCCGTGCATCCCGGTGTCGTGGGCGACAGCCCGTACTGGCAGGCCAAACCCGAGAAGGTGCTCGCCGCGCTGCGCACCGAAACACCCACGGGGCGGCTCGCGGTGATGGCGGACGTGGTGGACGCGGTGGACTTCCTGCTGCGCAACCGGTCCGTCAACGCCGTCGAACTCACGGTGGACGGGGGCTGGTTGCTGGGGTGAGCCGGTGGCCGGCCGGAGGGGCAGCCGGTGACCGGTCAGCCGGCGCGGCGCAGTGCGTCCCGCGCCACCTCCTTGTCCATCGCCGCCCGCACCAACGCGGCGGCGAGGACGGCCGGGTCGGTGTCCCCGGCCAGTTCGGTGAGGCGCTCCGGATCCGCGGGGAGGTTCAGCCGCTCGGCGCCCTGGAGGGCCTTGGCGTCCGCCTCCCGGCGCAGCCGCCGCAGGTCGCCGCCCCACCGTTCGGTCAACAGCTCGGCGGCGTCACCGAGCGGAGCGGAGCCGGAGCGAATGGGGGTACCCCCTGCTCGAAGAGCTTGGGGGAGGGTGGCCGTTCGTTCGTCGTAGCGCCGGTAACCGCCCCGGCCCGGCGCGTCGACCCGTTCCTGCCAGGAGGACTGCGCCGTACGCCGCGGATCGCGCAGCCCCGCATCGTGCAGCGCACGGGCGGTGGCCAGCGCGATCGAACCGCGGATGCGGGCACTGAGCAGATGGGACAGCACCAGCAGCCGGTACAACGGCTGGGGCGTGTCCTTCAGCCCGATGCCCGCATCCTCGGCGTACGTCCGGCCGTGCGCGCCGACGAGTTTCCGCACGACGCGCTCCGGGCGGTCCACGGTCTACCCCTTCAGCGGATCGTGTCCGACGGTCATCAGCCGGTGCCGGCGACGGGTGTCCTCGGCCGTCACCTCGGGCTCGGGCTCGTTCTCGAGGTCCACCTCGTCGGTGACCTTGTCCACGACCTTCCGCATCACGCGCAGGTCGTCCTCGGTCAGGTCGGTGCGCCGCTTCTGGAGGATGGCCAGGACGTGCTGTCCGGTGGCCGGGCCCGCCTGGTCCGGCAGCGGCTCGGTGGCCTCGTCGGCGTCGCGGACCCGCAGCCACGCCGCGAGTTCCTGCGAGGTCATGTTCACCACGCGGTGGAAGTCCTCCCACAGCGCGTCGAGTTCGAGGGCGTCGGTCATCGCCTGCCCCTTTCCGTACGTGGGTGTTCTGCGCCGGTCCGCCCGCGCGTCAGCGGGGGAAGTTCTCGGCGTCGAACATCCACCGCTGCTTCTCCAGCTCCGCGGTGATGCTGATCAGCAGGTCCTGGGTGACCGGGTCCGCCTTCTCGGTCGCGTCGATGCGCTCACGCAGCCGGGCGACCGCGTCCTGCAGCGCCTCCACCATCACCCGCACGGCGTCCGAGTCGCGCACCCAGCCCTCCTGCGGGGCGGGCAGCGTGAAGGCCTTGGCGATGGTCTCCGGCCGGCCGTCCGGCGGGACACCCAGCGCCGCGGACCGCTCCGCGACCGTGTCGGCGAAGTCCCGGGCCGCCGTGACCACCTCGTCGAGCTGGAGGTGGATGGACCGGAACCGCGGTCCGACGATGTTCCAGTGCGCCTGCTTCCCGACCAGCGAGAGCCCGAGCAGATCCACCAAGGTGTCCTGGAGTGCCTCGCAGGCGACCTTTCGGGCGTCGTCGGGCAGCGTGCTCCTCACAGTCGTCATAGGGCGCTTCTCCTTCTCGCGTCGTTCCTGGTCGTCCGGAGCAGTGCGTCGCGCTCCTCCTCGCCGGTGCCGCCCCACACGCCCGCGGCCTGGCCACTGTCCAGCGCGAAGTGCAGGCACTGGTCGGTCACGGGGCAGCGCGCGCAGACCCGCTTCGCGGCGCTCACGTCGCGCAGGGCGGGGCCGGCGGTGCCGACGGGAAAGAACAGCTCGGGGTCCTCGTCCACGCAGGCGGCGCTCCGCAACCACTCCATGAACGCGCGGGTGCCCCGGGCGCTCTGGTGCAAACGCGACGCATGGGCATCACCTGACCTGCGATACGACTGCGGGGAGCCCCGGGAGGCGCAGAATCTCCACAGGGGGCGGAGAGAGGGTCTATAGTCTGAAACTAGCAGTGCTAATTAATGCGCGTTGATGCGCGGCGTGAGGAGCCTCTCGTGCGTCCCGTCCACTTCGCGGCCGCCCGCCGCACCCCCATCGGCAAGTTGCGGGGATCCCTCTCCTCGGTCCGCCCCGACGACCTCGCCGCGACCGTGGTCCGCGCCCTGGTCACCGGTGTGCCCGCGCTGGACCCGGCCCGGATCGACGACGTCTACTGGGGCGCCGCCAACCAGGCAGGCGAGGACAACCGCAACGTCGCCCGCATGGCCGCGCTGCTCGCCGGCCTCCCCGAGTCCGTGCCCGGCGCCACCGTCAACCGCCTGTGCGCGTCGGGCCTGGAGGCCGTGACCACGGCCGCCCGCACCATAGCCGCCGGCGAGGCCGACGTCGTGATCGCGGGCGGCTCCGAGTCGATGAGCCGCGCCCCCTTCGTCCTGCCCCGCCCCGACGAGGCACTGCCGCACCGGATGGAGACCGCCGACACCCGCCTCGGCTGGCGCCTGGTCAACCCGGCGATGCGCGACCTGCACGGCCTGCTGGCCATGGGCGAGACGGCCGAGGAGGTCGCCGCGCGGTACGGCATCCCGCGCGAACGCCAGGACGACTTCGCCCTGCGCAGCCACCAGCGCGCCGCCCTGGCCCGCAAGAACGGCCACTTCGACGACGAACTCCTCCCCGTGGAGCGCCCCGACGGTGTGGTCGTCGACACCGACGAGTGCGTCCGGGAGGACACCTCGTCCGAGAAGCTGTCCCGGCTCAAACCGGTCTTCCGCGACGGCGGCACGGTCACCGCGGGCAACGCCTCACCGATGAACGACGGCGCCGCCGGCCTGCTCCTCGTCAGCGAGGACGCCCTGAACGACCTTGGCCTGGAGTCCCTGGGCCGCTACGTCGCCGGCGCCTCCGCCGGTGTCCACCCCGACGTCATGGGCATCGGCCCCGTCCCCGCCACCCGCAAGGCGCTGACCCGCGCCGGCTGGAGCGTCGGCGACCTGGAGGAGGCCGAGTTCAACGAGGCCTTCGCCGCCCAGGCCCTGGCCTGCGTCGACCAGCTCGGCATCGACCCGGAGCTGGTCAACCCGAGCGGCGGCGCCATCGCACTGGGCCACCCCCTGGGCTGCTCCGGAGCCCGCATCCTGACGACGCTGCTGCACCGGATGCGGCGTACGGGAGCGGGGCGGGGACTGGCCACGATGTGCGTCGGGGTGGGCCAGGGCAGCGCGGTCCTCGTCGAGCGGACCTAGCACTCCCGGCGGGCGCCCAGCAGGCGAGACAGCGCTTACGAGCACCGGTTCGTTGCACATAGCATCAGTGTTCGCATGAACACCATGACGCTCTGGCACATCACCGGCTGGGAGTTCGCCGCCCTCGCCTTCGCGGCCCTGCTCGTCGGCTTCTCGAAGACCGCCGTGAGCGGGGCCAACACGGTCAGCCTCGCCATCTTCGCGGCCGTGCTGCCCGCCCGCGCCTCCACCGGCGTGCTGCTGCCCATCCTGATCGCCGGCGATCTCCTGGCCGTCGCCACCTACCGGCGGCACGCGCACTGGCCCACGCTGTGGCGGCTGTTCCCCGCGGTCGCCGCCGGTGTGGTCGTCGGCACGGTGTTCCTTCTGTGGGCCGACGACGCGATCGTACGGACCTCGATCGGCGCGATCCTGCTGCTGATGGCCGCCGTGACGGTGTGGCGCCGGCGCACGGCCGACAAGGAGGAGGAGCCGGAGTCGGTCGCCACCCGGTCGGGCCGGCTCAAGGCCCGCTCCTACGGTGTCCTCGGCGGCTTCACCACCATGGTCGCCAACGCGGGCGGCCCCGTGATGTCGATGTACCTGCTCTCCGCGGGCTTCCGCAAGCTCGGTTTCCTCGGCACCTCGGCCTTCTTCTTCCTCATCGTCAACGTCTCCAAGCTGCCCTTCAGCGCGGGCCTCGGCCTGATCGACGGCCGCTCGCTCCTGCTCGACCTGGCGCTGGTGGCGTTCGTCGTGCCCGGCGCGCTCTTCGGCAAGTGGGCCGTGCACCGGATCAACCAGCGGCTGTTCGAGCAGCTCGTCATCGCGGCGACCATCGTGGGCGGTCTGCAGCTACTGCTGCGCTGACTCCCGCAGCAGCGCCGGAAGGTCCGCGAAGGAGTCGATCACGTGGTCGGGCGGGCCGTCGGCGGTCCGCAGCGTCTCCTCCTGGAACTTCCCGGTCCGCACGAGCACCCCGCTGACCCCGGCCCGCTGCGCCGCGAGCACGTCGGACTCGACGTCGTCGCCGACCATCACCGCCTCGTCCGCGCCGACGCCCAGCCGGGCGAGCGCCGACGCGAAGAACGCCCGCGCCGGCTTGCCGGTGATCTCGGCCTCCACCCGCGCGGCCCGCTCCAGCCCGGCGAGGAACGCTCCGGAGTCCAGCCGCAGCCCCTCGGCCGTACGCCAGTACAGGTTGCGGTGCATCGCCACCAGCCGGGCCCCGCGCTGCAGATGCCCGAAGGCCCGGTCGAGCGCCTCGTAGCCGAACTCGGGACCGGCCCCGCCGACCAGCACGACATCCGGCACGCTGGCGGTGTCGCCCGCCTCGACGACGGTGACACCGTCCAGGTCCTCCGCGATGTCGCCGCTGTTCAGCAGCGCGCACCGGGCCCCGGGACAGTGCTCGGCCAGGTACGCGGCGGTGGCGGCGGGCGCCGTGAGGATGTCCTCGGCGGACACCGGGAAACCCGCCTTCGCCAGTGTCCCGGCGATCGACGCCCTGGTACGTGAGGTGGTGTTGGTGACCAGCAGGACGCCGAGCCCGGCCTCCCGGATCTCCCGCAACGCCTCGACGGCCCCGGGCAACGGCCGCCACGAGACGGTGAGCACCCCGTCGATGTCCACGAGCACGGCACGCACGGACTCCATGCCAGGACGATAACGACCTTGAGTGGTGATCGCCGGTCGGCACCCGCCCCGCCCCGGGCGGAACCGGACCTCGTACGCTCGACGCCGTGTCCCCTCACGTCCTGATCCTCGGCGGCACGACCGAGGCCCGCGCCCTGGCCACGGCGCTGTCCACCCGCCCCGGCGTCCGCGTCACGACCTCCCTCGCGGGGCGCGTCGCCAAGCCGGGGGCGCTCGACGGGGAGGTACGCGTAGGGGGCTTCGGCGGGACCCGGGGACTGGCCGGATGGCTGCGGGAGGAGGGCGTGGACGCGCTTGTCGACGCCACGCACCCCTTCGCCGAGTCGGTCACGGCCAACGCCGCCCGCGCCGCCACCGAGACCGGCGTACCCGCCGTGGTGCTCCGCCGCCCTGGATGGCGGCCCGGCCCCGGGGACCACTGGCATCCGGTCCCCTCACTGGACGCCGCCGCGGACCTGCTCCCGCGCCTCGGCCGCCGGGTGTTCCTCACCACCGGGCGCCTCGGCCTGGCCTCCTTCGCCCACCTGACGCGACTCCGCTTCGTCGTGCGGTCGGTGGATCCCCCCGAGCCGCCGATGCCCCCCGACACCCATGTGCTGCTCGCCCGCGGCCCGTTCACCGTCCCCGGGGAGACGGCCCTGCTGCGCGAGCACCGTATCGACGTCCTGGTGACCAAGGACAGCGGGGGAACGGCCACGGCGGCCAAACTGACGGCGGCCCGGGACCTCGGGCTGCCGGTCGTGGTCGTACGGCGGCCGCCGCTGCCGGACGGCGTGACGGCCGTACCCGATGTGGAGGGCGTGCTGGAACGGCTGGGGCTCGCGTAGGGCGCTCACACCGGGCCGGCCGCGAGGGACTTGGCCGGGTTCCGTGGCTGTCACCGTGAGCCGGCCGTGAGGGACTTCTCCTGACTGCGCGGCAGCCCATGGCTCAGATCCTCCACCAGCAGCCGTTTCGCGATCGCGTCGACCGCTACGCGCAGGTCGCTGTCCGAGGGACGGCCGATGTCCCGACCCAGCCGGTCCTCCAGCCAGTCGGCCCAGGCCCGCGTGAGGACCGCGGCCTCCCGCGCGCCCGCCTCGGTGTGGGAGAGCAGGGAGCCGGCGCGGGTCAGGAACCCCTCCTCGACCATCCGCTCGAAGACCGGCAGCAGCACCTCCGGAGGCAGCCTGCGCCGCGCTGCGATCAACCCCAGGCTCGCGTGGCCGACCATGCGGGTGAACAGCTCGACCTGCATCACCGCCCAGGCCCCGGCCACGTCGAGCCGGGTGTCGGACTCCAGGACGATCCGCCGCGCGGTGTCCAGATCCGTAGAGCCGATGATCTTGCCGACGGCGGCCTCCAGCACCCGCCGGGAGTCCGCGCCGCTCGGCGAGCCGAAACCCTCGCCCATGTCGGTCGAGCCCGTCCGCGCGGTGTCGCGCAGCCGGACCTGCTTGAGGAACAGGGCTACCAGGAAGCCCACCGCGGCGACCGGCACCGTCCACAGGAACACGGTCTGGAGCGTGTCGGCGTAGGCGCCGACGATCGGCCCCGCCGCGGCCGACGGCAGTTCGTGGACGCCTTCCGGACTGGTCGCCGCCCGGCTGAGCGTGTCCGGGTCCAGCTCACCGGCCCGCGCCGCCTGCGCCACCCCGTCACGGAGGTTGGGTGCCAGCGTATTGGTGTAGATCGTGCCGAACACGGCCGTGCCGAAGGAGCTGCCGAGCGTGCGGAAGAAGGTCACCCCGGAGGTCGCGGTGCCCAGGTCGGCGTAGTCGACGGTGTTCTGCACCGCGATCGTCAGCACCTGCATGCACAGGCCGATGCCGCTGCCCAGCACGAACATGTACAGGGATTCCAGCCACGATCCGGTGTCCGGCCCCATGAGCGACATGAGGAACAGGCCGACGCCCATCACCAGCGCGCCGACGATCGGGAAGATCCGGTACCGCCCGGTCCTGCTGACCACGGTGCCGCTGAAGACCGACGCGATGAGCAGCCCCGCCACCATCGGCAGCGTCCGCACACCGGAGATCGTGGCCGAGTCGCCGTCGACATACTGGAGATACGTCGGCAGGTACGTCAGCGCGCCGAGCATCGCGAAGCCGACGATGAAGCTCAGCACCGAGCAGACGGTGAACACCGGGTTGGCGAACAGCCGCATGGGCAGCATCGGTTCACGCGCCCGGGTCTCCACCCGGCAGAACAGCGCGAGTGCGAGGACGCCGCCCACGAACAGCCCGATGATCACCCCCGAGTCCCACGCGTACTCGTTGCCGCCCCAACTCGTCGCCAGGATCAGGGCGCTGGCGCCGACCGCGACGAGCGCGATGCCCAGATAGTCGATGACCGGCCGGGAGACCGCCTTCACCACCGGAATGGTCCTGGCCGCCGCCACGACGACCACGATCGCGATGGGCACGTTCACGTAGAACGCCCAGCGCCACGTCAGGTGATCGGTGAACAGCCCGCCCAGCAGCGGCCCGATGACGGTGGCCACCCCGAACACCGCGCCGATCGCGCCCTGGTACTTGCCCCGCTCGCGCAGCGGGATCACGTCCGCGATCAGCGCCATCGAGGTGACCATCAGCCCGCCCGCGCCGATGCCCTGCATCGCCCGCCAGGCGATCAGCAGCGACATGTTCGTCGCCAGTCCGCACAGGAACGAGCCGGTGATGAACACGACCGCCGACACCTGGAAGACCACCTTGCGGCCGAACAGGTCGCCGAACTTGCCGACCAGCACGGTCGCGACGGTCTCCGCGAGGAGGTACGACGTGACCACCCACGACATGTGGTCCGCCCCGCCCAGATCCGACACGATGGTCGGCAATGCGGTCCCGACGATGGTCTGGTCGAGGGCCGCGAGCAGCATCCCCAGCATGATCGTCACGAAGACGACGTTGCGGCGACGGGCGTCCAGCACCGGCGGCTGGGAGGCGGGCAGGGCGGTTTCCTCCACGACGGTCACGTCGTCACCTTCACACCTGTGGGCTACGTGCGCATGCCAGAACGTCCGCACGGGTGCCCGGTGATGGGCCCGTCAGTCCCGCGAGTCCCGTCAGTCGCGGGGATGCCGGCGCAGCAGATACGTGTCCATGATCCAGCCCTTGCGCTCACGGGCCTCGGCCCGCAACCGCTCGATGCGCGGTGCCGCCTCGGCGATCGGGCCGGAGACGAGGATCTCGTCCGGCGTGCCGATGTAGGCACCCCAGTAGATGGCGACGTCCTCCTGCGCGTACTGCCGGAAAGTCTGGTGGGCGTCGAGCATGACCACCACGTCGTCCACGCCCTCCGGGAAGCCCTCCGCCAGCCGCCGGCCGGTGGTGATCTGCACGGGCCGGGCGACGCGGTTGAGGCCCGTGCGGTGCCGGGCGACGAGCGCCGAGACGCTGCTGATGCCGGGCACGACGTCGTACTCGAACGCCACGGCGCCCCGCTCCAGCACCTCCTCCAGGATCCCCAGCGTGCTGTCGTACAGCGACGGGTCGCCCCACACCAGGAACGCGCCGGTCTGCTCCTCGCCGAGCTCCTCGGCAATCAGCCGCTCGTAGATGTCGGCACGGGCGCTGCGCCAGTCCCCGACGGCGGGTGAGTAGGCCGAGCCGCCGGCGCTCCGGTCGCGCTCCGGGTCGCGCGCCTCGACGACGCGGTACGTCCCCTCGGGCACGTGCGCGTCGAGCATGTCCCGGCGGAGCCCGGTGAGGTCCGCCTTCACCTCGCCCTTCTCCAGGATGAAGAACACGTCCGTGCTCCGCAGTGCCCTGACCGCCTGGAGGGTGAGCTGGTCGGGGTCGCCCGCGCCGATACCGATGACATGAATCTTTCGCACCCCCCGAGTCTGCCGCACGGGTTCGACGGCTCTTTCACGGGTCCTGGTTCAGGCGTGCGGGTCAGCTCCGGCCGCCTCACCCCGCAGCCGCGGCGCCCGCGCCCCCGCGTCCACCGCGCTGCCGTCCCGTTCCACCTCCCCGGCCAGCTCCCGCGCCCACGCGGCCAGGCTCGCGACGTCGATCCCGTGCGGCAGGGCCTGCCCGGCCTCGGACGCCCAGGCCTCGGCCGCTCCCGCCCCGCGCCTCAGGAGCCGGGCCCCGCCGGTCAGGTTCCCCCGCGCGGCGTGCGTGAGCCCCACGGCGAGCTGGGCGAGCCCGCGCCACAGCTCGCGCTCCTGGTCGGGCCCCGACTTCCACGCGTCCTCGAAGACCTCGTGCGCGTGGAACGGCTTGCCCTCGTCCAGCAGCCGCTGCGCTTCCGCGACGGTCTCCTCGGGGGTGCGGACGACGCCCTCGGGCTGCCGGGGCACACCGTCCGCGCCGTACGGCAGGGGCCGTCCGAGTCCGTCCCGGGGGCGGGCGTTGCGCGCCCGCCCCTCGCCGTCGCGGTCTCGTGTGCCGCCCGTCCGGCCCGATCCGGTCTCTCCTGTGCTGCCCATACGCCGATTGTCCCGCCCGGCCCGTTTTCGGCGCGGCCAGGGGTGTGGGGTAAGGTGCTGTTCGCGCGATCACGCGGCTCACCGCGGGTGGCGCGCACCGGGACGTGGCGCAGCTTGGTAGCGCACTTGACTGGGGGTCAAGGGGTCGCAGGTTCAAATCCTGTCGTCCCGACGGTACGAAGGGTCTCGCAGGCAGATGCCTGCGGGACCCTTTTGTCGTGCGCGTGTGCGAGTGCGTACGCCCGCGACCTCAAGAGCACTCCAAGTCGCCGGCCGGGGAGAACCCGGCCGCGGTGGACCCGGGGCAGCGCTCCCGGCTGGACGCGGTGCACTGACACCGTGGACCGTGGAGGGGAACGGCATCCGGACCTCCGGAAGGAGCACCGGCCATGACCACACGCCCGGCCCACCCCGCCGCCCGCTCGATCAGGACCACCCCGGAAGGCCTCATGTGGGAGCCCAGCGAGCGCTGGGTGCGCGGCCGCAAGGGCGACGTCACCGTCGTCGACAGCCGGCACCCGGTGCTCGTCTGGGAACCCCACCTGCCCGTGCCGCAGTACGCCTTCCCGAAGGAGGACGTCCGCACCGACCTGCTCCGCCCGGCCGAGAGCCCGCCCATGGGCGCCCACACCGGCTCCCGGGTCTTCTACGACCTCGACGCCGACGGCGAGGTGCGCGAGAACGCGGCCTGGACGTTCCCCGCCGACGACCTGGCCGGCCACATCGCCTTCGAATGGTTCCTGCGCACCGACACGGGCCTCGACCACTGGTACGAGGAGGACGAGGAGATCTTCATCCATCCCCGTGACCCGCACAAACGCGTCGACGCGCTGCCGAGCAGCCGGCACGTGCAGGTCGAGATCGACGGGCAGGTCGTCGCGGACAGCCACGCTCCCGTCCTGCTCTTCGAGACGTCCCTGCCCACCCGGTACTACCTCCCCCGCGACGACGTCCGCCTCGACCTGTTCGACGCCACCGACCACCACACCGGATGTCCCTACAAGGGCACCGCCTCCTACTGGTCCTGGCGCGGCGGGGCCGACGTGCCGCCCAACCTCGTGTGGACCTATCCCGAACCGCTGCCCGCCGTGGCGGCGATCCGGGGGCGCGTCGCCTTCTTCAACGAGGTCGTCGACATCACGCTGGACGGCGAGCGCCTGGAGCGGCCGGACACGCCGTTCAGCAGGATGCTGCGGAGGGGGAACCGCTCGTGAAGCTGTCCAGCAGGGCGGGCCGCCGCTTACGGCCGCACCAGCAACTGGAAGTCGAACGAGTAGTGCGAGGCCCGGTAGATGTGCGTTCCGTACTCGACCGCGCGCCCGGTGTCGTCGTACGCCGTGCGCTGCATCGTGAGCAGCGCCGCCCCCTCCGCCTCGTCCAGGCGGGACGCCTCGTCCGCCGTGGCCGCGCGGGCGCCGACGGTCTGGCGGGCGCTGTGCAGGGTGATGCCCGCCGAGCGCATCACGCGGTACAGGCCCGTCGACTCCAGACGGGCGCTGTCGAGCTCCAGCAGGGACGCCGGCAGGTAGTTGCGCAGCAGTGCCACCGGCCGGCCGTGGGTGCGGCGCAGCCGGTCGAGGACGGTCACCTCGCCGCCCTCCGGCACACCGAGGGCGGCGGCCACGTCGCAGGCGGCCGGGACGACCTCGTTGCGCACGACCTCGGTGGTCGGCCCCTGCCCGGCCGCCTCCAGGTCGTCGTAGAGGCTGCTCAGTTCCAGCGGGCGCCTGACCTGGCTGTGCACCACCTGCGTGCCCACGCCGCGCCGCCGGACCAGCAGCCCCTTGTCGACGAGGGACTGGATGGCCTGGCGGACGGTGGGGCGGGACAGGCCGAGGCGGACCGACAGGTCGACCTCGTTGCCCAGGAGGTTCCCCGGGGCGAGGACCCCGCGCTCGATCGCCGCCTCCAGCTGTTGCGCGAGCTGGTGGTAGAGCGGCACGGGACTGCTCCGGTCCAGGGCGAAGTCCAGCGCGCCGAGCGCCGGGGCGGCCGTGGTGCGGGCCCGGTCACCGGACTTCGCCATGGATGAACCCCCTCACGGGTGTCAGGAGTTGCTCGGGAAGCCGAGGTTGATGCCGCCGTCGGACGGGTCGGGCCAGCGGGTGGTGATGACCTTGCCCTGGGTGTAGAAGGCGATGCCGTCGTTGCCGTAGACGTGCAGGTCTCCGAAGAGGGAGTCCTTCCAGCCGCCGAAGGAGTGGTAGCCGACGGGGACCGGGATCGGCACGTTGACGCCGACCATGCCCGCCTTGACCTCCAACTGGAAGCGGCGGGCCGCGCCGCCGTCCCGGGTGAAGATCGCGGTGCCGTTGCCCCAGCGGGAGGAGTTGATCAGCTCGATGGCCTCGTCGTACGTCTGTGCCCGTACGACCGCGAGCACCGGGCCGAAGATCTCGTCCCGGTACGCGTCCGCCGTCAGCGGCACCCGGTCCAGCAGGGAGACGCCGAGGAAGAAGCCGTTCTCGTGGCCGTCCACCGAGAAGCCCGTGCCGTCGACCACGACCTCCGCGCCCTGCTCGGCGGCCGACGCCACGTACGACGCCACCTTGTCGCGGTGCTCGCGGGTGATCAGCGGGCCCATCTCGGACGCCGGGTCGTTGCCGGGCCCGATCTTCAGGTTCTTCGCCCGCTCGGCGATCTTGCCGACCAGCTCGTCGCCGATGTCACCGACGGCCACCACCACCGACACGGCCATGCAGCGCTCGCCCGCAGAGCCGTACGCGGCGTTGATCGCCTGGTCCGCGGCGAGTTCCAGGTCGGCGTCGGGCAGCACCAGCATGTGGTTCTTGGCGCCGCCCAGGGCCTGCACCCGCTTGCCGTGCTCGACGGCCGCTCGCTGGATGTACCTGGCGATCGGCGTCGAGCCGACGAAGGACACCGCCTCGATGTCCGGGTGCTCCAGGATGCGGTCCACGGCCGTCTTGTCGCCCTGCACGATGTTCAGGACGCCCTCCGGCAGACCCGCCTCGCCGGCCAGCTCGGCCAGCCGCAGGGAGGCCGACGGGTCCTTCTCCGACGGCTTCAGCACAAACGTGTTCCCGCAGGCGATCGCCAGCGGGAACATCCACATCGGCACCATCGCCGGGAAGTTGAACGGCGTGATGCCCGCGACCACGCCCAGCGGCTGGCGGATCGAGGCGACGTCCACCCGGGTGGAGACCTGGGTGGACAGCTCGCCCTTGAGCTGGACGGAGATCCCGCACGCCAGCTCCACGATCTCCATGCCGCGCGCGACCTCGCCGAGCGCGTCGGAGTGCACCTTGCCGTGCTCGGCGGTGATCAGCTCGGCGATCTCGTCGCGGTGGGCGTCGAGCAGCTCGCGGTACTTGAACAGGATCGCCGTGCGCTTGGCCAGAGATGACTCGCCCCAGCTCGCGAAGGCGGCCTTGGCGGAGGCGACCGCGGCATCGACCTCGTCGACGGACGCGAACGCGACCTGCTTCTCCTGGGCGCCGGTCGCCGGGTTGTAGACGGGGCCGAACCGGCCGGAGGTGCCCTCGACGGGCTTGCCGTCGATCCAGTGGGTGATGGTCTTCATGGTGCGCACGGGCCTTTCACGGAGCTTGAGTTCAGAGGGAGGTCAGAGGTGGCGGCGACGGTCCGCCACCTGGCGGTCGTAGCGCTCACGGGCCTCGACGGCGGCTTCCCGGGAGGCGGTCTCGGCCACCGGCACGTCCCACCAGGCCTCGGCCGGGGGAGCGGTCGGCGCCGGGTCGGTCTCGACGTACACGCACGTCGGCCTGTCCGAGGCGCGGGCCGCGGCGAGCGCCTCGCGCAGCTCGCGCACGGTCTTGGCGCGCAGCACGTCCATCCCGAGGCTGGCCGCGTTGGCCGCGAGGTCGACGGGCAGCGGGGCGCCGGTGAAGGTGCCGTCGGCGGCCCGGAAGCGGTAGGCGGTGCCGAAGCGCTCGCCGCCCGTCTCCTGCGACAGGCCGCCGATGGAGGCGTAGCCGTGGTTCTGGATCAGGACGATGTTGACCGGCAGGCCCTCCTGCACCGCGGTGACGATCTCCGTCGGCATCATCAGGTAGGTGCCGTCACCGACCAGCGCCCACACCGGCGTGCCCGGGGCGGCCTGCTGGACGCCGATGCAGGCCGGGATCTCGTAGCCCATGCAGGAGTAGCCGTACTCCAGGTGGTACTGGCGCGGGCTGCGCGAGCGCCACAGCTTGTGCAGGTCGCCGGGGAGCGAACCGGCCGCGTTGATGACCACGTCCTCGTCGCCGACCGCCGCGTCCAGCGCGCCGAGCACCTGCGTCTGGGTCGGCGCCGCGTTCTCGTCGGCGGCGCGGTAGGCGGCCTCCACGACCTCGTCCCAACGCTCCTTGCCGGCGCGGTACTCGGCCTCGTACGCCTCCGGCACCCGGTGCCCTGCCAGCCCCTCGGCCAGCCTCTCCAGGCCGGACCGCGCGTCGCACACCAGCGTCCGCGCAGCCAGCTTGTGCGCGTCGAAACCGGTGATGTTGAGGTTGAGGAACCGCACGTCCGGGTTCTGGAAGAGGGTGCCCGAGGCGGTGGTGAAGTCGGTGTAGCGGGTGCCGACACCGATCACGAGGTCGGCGGTGCGGGCGAGTTCGTCGCTGACCGCCGTACCGGTGTGGCCGATGCCGCCGAGGTCGGCGGGGTGGTCGTGGCGGAGCGAGCCCTTGCCGGCCTGGGTGGAGGCGACGGGGACGCCGGTGGCCTCCACGAACGCCTTCAGGGCCTCCTCGGCCTCGCTGTGGTGCACGCCGCCGCCCGCCACGATCAGCGGCCGCTCGGCCGCCCGGATCGCCTCGACCGCGGCGGTCAGTTCCACGGGGTCGGGCGCGGGGCGGCGTACGTACCAGACGCGCTCGGCGAAGAACTCCTCCGGCCAGTCGTACGCCTCCGCCTGCACGTCCTGGGGCAGGGCGAGGGTGACGGCTCCGGTCTCGGCCGGGTCGGCCAGCACCCGCATCGCCTGGAGCGCCGAGGGGATCAGCGCCTCGGGGCGGGTGATCCGGTCGAAGTACCGCGACACCGGACGGAGCGTGTCGTTGACGGACACGTCGGCCTCGACCGGGTGCTCCAGCTGCTGGAGCAGCGGGTCGGGGGCGTGCGAGGCGAAGTAGTCCCCGGGCAGGAGCAGCACCGGCAGCCGGTTGATCGTCGCCAGGGCCGCGCCGGTGACCAGGTTGGTGGCGCCCGGGCCGATCGAGGTCGTCACCGCCTGCGCGGACAGGCGGTTGAGCTGCCGGGCGTAACCGACCGCGGCGTGCACCATGGACTGCTCGTTGCGGCCCTGGTGGAACGGCATCACCTCGGCGTACTCGACCAGCGCCTGGCCGACTCCGGCGACGTTGCCATGTCCGAAGATGCCCCAGGTCCCGGCGATCAGCCGGCGGCGCACGCCGTCCCGCTCGGTGTACTGGGCGGACAGGAACCGCACCAGTGCCTGGGCGGTCGTCAGTCGGCGGGTGGGGGCGCTCATGCGGAAGTCTCCGGGGCGGTGTAGAGGGGGAGCCGGGGGTCGACCGGCTGGTCCGGCCAGGTGTCGCGGACCCAGGCGTGGTCGGGGTGGTCGCAGATCAGCCAGGCGCGCTCGGCCTCCGGGCCCGCCATGACGTTGAGGTAGTACATGTGGTGGCCGGGCGTGGCCATCGACGGCCCGTGCCAGCCGTCCGGGATGAGGACGACGTCGCCGTCGCGCACCTCCGCCAGGACGTCGGTGTCCCGGCCCGGGCCGGAGGGGGAGACACGCTGGTAGCCGAGGCCGGGGGTGCCGTCGTGCCCGGCGAACTCGAAGTAGTAGATCTCCTCCAGCACGGACTCCTCGCCGGGCCGGTGCTCGTCGTGCTTGTGCGGCGGGAACGACGACCAGTTGCCGCCCGGGGTGATCACCTCGACCGCGATGAGCTTGTCGCACTCGAAGACCCCGGCCGCCCCGAAGTTGTTGACCTGCCGGGAGCAGCTGCCGGTGCCCCGCAGCTCCACCGGCACCTCGGACGCCGGGCCGTAGCGGGCGGGCAGTCGGCGGGTGCAGCGCGCGCCGGTCAGCGCGAACCGGCCGCCCGCGGCGGACGTCACGGTCGCACGGGCGTCGCGCGGCACGTACGCGAAGTCGCTGACACCGCTGAACACATCGGCGCGGCCCCGGAGTTCGAAGGTGTCCTGGCCGAAGTCGTCCGCCGCCGCGACCGTGCAGCCGCCGCTCAGCGGGACGACGATCCACTCGCTGTCGCCCGTGTCGAAGGAGTGCGTGCCGCCCGGCGGCAGCTCCAGGATCCGCAGACTGGAGTGGCCCCAGCCGGCCTTCTCGGGCGTCACGTCGACGGCGTAGGGGCCGCCGAGGGCCTTGCCGGCGGGAAGGTGGTACGTCATTGCATCCTCCGGATCACAGCAGACCGACGGCCGTGTCGACCGCCTCTTCCACGCTGCCCCCGGCCGGGTAGAGCAGCGACCGTCCGACCACCATGCCCTGGACGGTGGGCAGCCGCAGGGCCTTGCGCCAGCGTTCGTAGGCGCCCTCCTGGTCGTCGCCCACCTCGCCGCCGAGCAGGACGACGGGCAGCGTGGAGGTCTCCAGGACCTCGGCCATGTCGTCCGGGTCGTCGGTGACGGGCAGCTTCAGCCAGGTGTAGGCGGAAGTGCCGCCCAGGCCCGAGGCGATGGCGATCGACCTGGTGACGGCTTCGGCGGACAGGTCGTTGCGGACCCTGCCGTCGACCCGCCGGGAGATGAACGGCTCGACGAACAGGGGGAGGCGCTGAGCCGCCATGGCGTCGATCGCCCGGGCGGTGGACTCCAGCGTGGTCAGCGAGCCCGGGTCGTCGTAGTCGATGCGGACCAGGAGCTTGCCCGCGTCGAAGCGGAGCCGGGCGATGTCCTCGGCGCGGTGGCCGGTGAAGCGGTCGTCCATCTCGAAGGACGCTCCGGCCAGGCCGCCGCGGTTCATGGAGCCCATGACAACCTTGTCGTCGAGGACGCCGAGGAGCAGGAGGTCCTCCAGGATGTCGGCGGTGGCGAGCACCCCGTCGACGCCGGGCCGCGACAGCGCGGTGCACAGCCGCTGCAGCAGGTCCGCGCGGTTGGCCATGGCCAGGCTCCGGTCTCCGACCCCGAGGGCGCCGCGGGCCGGGTGGTCGGCGGCCACGATCATCAGGCGGCCGCTGTCGCCGACCAGCGGGCGGCGCACCCGGCGGGCCGCCGCCTCGGCGACGGCCTCGGGATTGCGGGCGCGGACCGTGGTGAGGTCGGGGATGCCGATGTTCAAGGAAGGCTCCGTTTCAGTGGCTCGTGCTCGGCGACGGCACCCCGGCGAGGAGGTCGGCGACCTCGGACTCGGTGGGCATCGCGGAGGAGCAGGCGAGGCGGGAGGCGACGAGGGCGCCGGCGGCGTTGGCGTGGCGCATGGTCCGCTCCAGGTCCCAGCCGGCGAGCAGACCGTGGCAGAGCGAGCCGCCGAAGGCGTCACCCGCGCCGAGGCCGTTGACCACCTCGACCGGCACCGGCGGCACCTCGGCCCGGGTCCCGTCGCGGTGCACGGCCAGGACGCCCTTGGGGCCCTGCTTGACGACGGCCAGTTCCACGCCCGCCTCCAGCAGGGCGTCCGCGCAGGCCTGCGGCTCGCGCACGCCGGTGGCGATCTCGCACTCGTCGAGGTTGCCGACGGCGACCGTGGCGTGCCGCAGGGCCTCGCGGTAGTACGGGCGGGCCTCCTCGGGGTCGCGCCAGAACATCGGGCGCCAGTCGAGGTCGAAGACGGTGATCCCCGACTTGTCGCGTGCCTTGAGGGCGGCGACCGTGGCGGAGCGGCTCGGCTCCTCGCTCAGGCCGGTGCCGGTGATCCAGAAGATCCGGGCGCCGCGGATGGCGAAGAAGTCCAGCTCGTCGGTGTGGATCTCCAGGTCCGGTGCCTTGGGGCGGCGGTAGAAGTACAGCGGGAAGTCGTCCGGCGGGAAGATCTCACAGAACGTGACCGGCGTCGGGTACGCGCCGACCGGGGTGACCCAGCGGTCGTCGACGCCGAAGCCCTTGAGTTCCTCGTGCAGATAGGTGCCGAAGGGGTCTTCGCCGGTGCGCGTGATCACCGCCGTACGGCGCCCGAGGCGGGCGGCGGCGACCGCCACGTTGGCCGCGGAACCTCCCAGGAATTTCCCGAACGTCTCCACCTTCTCCAAGGGGACGCCGGTCTGCAGGGGGTAGAGGTCGACCCCGATGCGGCCCATCGTGATCACATCGAAATACTGGGCTGGCCCGGCCATGCGCGACCTCCTCGGGAAGCTGGGGATGCGGGTCCTGGGACGCCCTGACACGGTGGGGGCGTGGATCCACGGGACCTGCCGCCCCCAGGTGTAGGTCCCGGAGGGCGGCGCTGTCAATAGTTTGTACTTACATTCGGACCTGCTCGTGAAATGATGTCTTAACAAAGTATTGACAGCGGGCGTGGCAGGGACTTGTATCCCGTGGCATCACGACAGTCCGTTTGCGGCATCATGATCCGGACTCCGTAAGGCTCCGGGACCACGGATCCCTTCGTGATCCCTTCCTTTCCCCCGCAGTAGCACAGTGAGGTGCCAGGAAAGATGGACCGCTCTTCCCACTCCCGCTCTCGCAGGTTCGCGCCCGTCGTCGCCGTGGCCGCGGCAGCGGCCCTGACCCTCGCCGGCTGCTCCAGCAGTTCCGGAGGCAAGAAGTCCGAGGAAGGTGCCGCGAACGCCTCGGCCGGCAAGGCGACCACGCCGCGCATGACCGTCGCCCTCGTCACCCACCAGGCTCCCGGCGACACCTTCTGGGACACCGTCCGCAAGGGCGCCCAGGCCGCCGCGGCCAAGGACAACATCAAGCTCATCTACTCGGCCGACCCGAACGCGGGCACCCAGGCCAACCTGGTCCAGAACGCGATCGACCAGAAGGTCGACGGTATCGCCGTCACCCTCGCCAAGCCCGACGCCCTCAAGGGCGTCATAGGCAAGGCCGAGAAGGCCGGCATACCCGTGGTCGGACTCAACTCCGGCCTGAGCGACTGGAAGAACCTCAACCTGCTGGAGTTCTTCGGCCAGGACGAGTCCGTCGCGGGCGAGGCCTTCGGCAAGAAGCTCAACGAGGTCGGCGCCAAGAAGGTCCTCTGCGTCATGCAGGAGCAGGGCAACGTGGGCCTCACCCAGCGCTGCGACGGCGTCGCGAAGACCTTCGACGGCAAGGTCGACCCGCAGAACGTCAACGGCACCGACATGCCGTCCGTGAAGTCGACGATCACGGCCAAGCTCAAGCAGGACCCGTCCATCGACTACGTCGTGACGCTCGGCGCCCCCTTCGCGCTGACCGCGGTGCAGTCGGTCTCGGACGCCGGCAGCAAGGCGAAGGTCGCCACCTTCGACCTCAACAAGGACCTGATCAAGGCCATCAAGGGCGGCTCGATCCAGTTCGCCGTCGACCAGCAGCCGTACCTGCAGGGCTACCTGGCCGTCGACGGCCTGTGGCTCTACAAGAACAACGGCAACTACAGCGGCGGCGGCGAGCAGCCCGTGCTGACCGGCCCGGCCTTCGTCGACAAGTCCAACGTCGACAAGATCGGGGAGTTCGCCGCGAAGGGCACCCGGTGATGAGCATGACCCAGCAGGCTGAGCCGGCGGTGGACACACCGCCGGCCCCCGGCCCGAAGCAGACCGACGGCCGGACCCGGCAGCGCCCCCTGGCGCTGCGGCTGCTCGCCCGGCCCGAGGTCGGTGTGTTCCTCGGTGCGGTGGCCGTGCTCGTGTTCTTCCTGTTCGCGGCACCGCCCGTGCGCGACGGCGGCTCGATGGCCAACATCCTGTACCAGTCGTCGACCATCGGGATCATGGCGCTGCCCGTGGCCCTGCTGATGATCGGCGGCGAGTTCGACCTGTCGGCCGGTGTCGCCGTGGTCACCTCGGCACTGACCGCGTCGATGCTCAGTTACCAGCTGACCATGAACGTCTGGGTCGGCGTGATCGTCGCCCTGCTCGTGTCGCTCGCGATCGGCGCCTTCAACGGCTGGCTGCTGGTCAAGACCGGCCTGCCGAGCTTCCTCGTCACCCTCGGCACGTTCCTGATCCTTCAGGGCGTGAACCTCGCCGTGACCAAGCTGATCACCGACAACGTCGCCACCGACGACATCAGCGACATGGACGGCTTCACCCAGGCGCAGAAGCTCTTCGCCTCGACCTTCACCGTCGGCGGGGTCAACGTCAAGATCACCGTGGTGTGGTGGCTGGTCTTCGCGGCCCTGGCCACCTGGGTGCTGCTGCGCACCAAGTACGGCAACTGGATCTTCGCCGTCGGCGGCAACAAGGACTCCGCCCGGGCCGTCGGCGTCCCGGTGACCTTCACCAAGATCTCCCTGTTCATGCTGGTCGGCTTCGGCGCCTGGTTCGTCGGCATGCACCAGCTGTTCTCCTTCAACACCGTGCAGTCCGGCGAGGGCGTGGGCCAGGAGCTCATCTACATCGCCGCTGCCGTCATCGGCGGCTGCCTGCTGACCGGTGGCTACGGCTCCGCGATCGGCACGGTCTTCGGCGCCTTCATGTTCGGCATGGTGCAGCAGGGCATCGTCTACGCCGGCTGGAACCCCGACTGGTTCAAGGCCTTCCTCGGCGTGATGCTCCTCGGCGCCGTCCTCATCAATCTGTGGGTCCAGCGCACGGCGACCCGGAGGTGACCGCGATGACCAGCAAAGAAACGGGCACCCACGGTGCCGTCCTCGAAGACGCCCCGCCCGCCGGTGAGCGTCCTCTCGTCGCACTCCGCGGCGCCGGCAAGTCCTACGGCAACATCCGCGCCCTGCACGGCGTGGACCTCGAAGTCCACCCCGGCAAGGTGACCTGCGTCCTCGGCGACAACGGCGCCGGCAAGTCCACCCTCATCAAGATCATCTCGGGACTGCACCAGCACACCGAGGGCGAGTTCCTCGTCGACGGCGAGCCGGTGCGCTTCTCCACCCCGCGCGAGGCCCTCGACAAGGGCATCGCCACGGTCTACCAGGACCTCGCGGTCGTCCCGCTGATGCCGGTGTGGCGCAACTTCTTCCTCGGCTCCGAGATGACCAAGGGCCCCTGGCCGCTGCGCCGTCTCGACATCGAGCGGATGAAGAAGACCGCGGACGAAGAGCTGCGCAACATGGGCATCGTCCTGGACGACCTGGAGCAGCCCATCGGCACGCTCTCCGGCGGCCAGCGCCAGTGCGTCGCCATCGCCCGCGCCGTCTACTTCGGCGCCCGCGTCCTCATCCTGGACGAGCCGACCGCCGCCCTCGGCGTCAAGCAGTCCGGTGTGGTGCTGAAGTACATCGCCGCCGCCCGCGAGAAGGGCCTGGGCGTCATCTTCATCACCCACAACCCGCACCACGCCTACATGGTCGGCGACCACTTCAGCGTGCTGCGCCTCGGGACCATGGAGCTGTCCGCCTCCCGCAGCGACGTCTCCCTCGAGGAACTGACCAACCACATGGCCGGCGGCGCCGAACTGGCTTCTCTCAAGCATGAGTTGTCGCAGGTTCGTGGTGTCGACGTCGAAGAGCTCCCCGAAGAGGGAGACCTCACCGCACCCGTAGCCACCTCTTCGGAAGGAAAGTCCTGACATGGCCCTCGCGCTCGACCGCATCCGGGTCGGCTCCGCCCCCGACTCCTGGGGAGTCTGGTTCCCCGACGACCCCCAGCAGGTGCCCTGGGAACGCTTCCTCGACGAGGTCACCGAGGCCGGCTACTCCTGGATAGAACTCGGCCCGTACGGCTACCTGCCCACCGACCCGGCGCGGCTCACCGACGAGGTGACCAAGCGGAACCTCAAGGTCTCCGCCGGAACCATCTTCTGCGGCCTGCACCGCGGCCCCTCCGAGTGGGACTCCACCTGGGAGCAGGTCAGCCGGGTCGCCGCCCTCACCCAGGCCATGGACGCGAAGCACCTGGTCGTCATCCCGTCCTTCTGGCGCGACGACAAGACCGCCGAGATCCTGGAAGCGCCGGAACTCACCGTCGAGCAGTGGCGCAACCTCACCACGGGCATGGAGCGCCTCGGCCGCGAGGTCAAGGACACCTACGGCCTGGACATCGTCGTCCACCCGCACGCCGACACGCACATCGACACCGAGGAGCACGTCGAGCGGTTCCTCGACTCGACCGACTCCGACGCGGTGAACCTGTGCCTGGACACCGGGCACTACGCCTACTGCGGCGGCGACAGCGTCAAGCTGATCGAGACGTACGGCGAGCGCATCGGCTACCTGCACCTCAAGCAGGTCGACCCGGAGATCCTGGCCGACGTGGTGAAGAACGAGGTGCCGTTCGGCCCCGCGGTGGCGCGCGGTGTGATGTGCGAACCGCCGGCAGGCGTCCCCGAGTTGGGCCCGGTCCTCACGGCCGCCCAGAAGCTGGGCGTGGACCTGTTCGCCATCGTCGAGCAGGACATGTACCCCTGCGAGCCGGACAAGCCGCTGCCGATTGCGGTGCGCACCCGCAAGTTCCTGAGGTCCTGCGGCGCCTGACGACCCGAAAGGACGGCCATGACGGAGCGTGCCCCGCTGGGAATCGCGGTCATCGGTACCGGACGGATGGGCGCCGACCACGTGCGCCGCATCCACGACGTCACCAGCGGAGCAGGGGTGGCCGCCGTCGTGGACGTCGACGCGGAGCGCGCGAAGGCCGTCGCCGCCCATGTCGACGGCTGCACCGCCCACACCGATCCGGCCGCCGCGATGGCCGCGTCCGACGTCGACGCCGTCCTGATCGCCTCCCCGGGCCCGGCCCACGAGGCCACCCTCCTCGCCGCCTTCGAGCACGATCTGCCCGTCCTGTGCGAGAAGCCTCTCACCCCCGACGCGGCCTCCGCCCTGCGCGTCCTCGACGCCGAACTGCGCCTCGGCCACCGCCGGGTCCAGGTCGGCTTCATGCGCCGCTACGACCCCGAGTACGCGAAGCTGAAGGCCCTGCTGGGCACGGGGCAGCTGGGCCGCCCGCTCATGGTGCACAACCGGCACCGCAACGCGGCCAGCCCGCCCTTCTTCACCAGCTCCATGCTGATCAGCGACTCCGTCGCCCACGAGGCCGACGCGACCCGCTGGCTGCTGGGCCACGAGATCACCGCCGTCACGGTGCTGCGCCCCACCCCGTCGGCCAACGCCCCGGACGCGCTGCAGGACCCCCAGTTCGTCGTCTTCGAGACCGACGGCGGCGCCCTCAGCGACGTCGAGATCTTCGTCAACTGCGGCTTCGGCTACCAGGTCCAGGCCGAGGTGGTCTGCGAACGCGGCACGGCCCGCATCGGCGACGGCCACGCCCTGGTCACCAACATGGCCGGCCGCTGGGGCGGCACCATCGCCCAGGACTTCACCGAACGCTTCGAGACGGCCTACGACCGGCAGATCCAGACCTGGGTCGACGCCACCCGCCGCGGTGAGGTCACCGGCCCGAGCGCCTGGGACGGCTACGCCGCGGCGGCGGTGTGCGAGGCGGGGGTCAGGGCGCTGGAGAACGGCGGCCGGGTGGAGATCGACCTGGTGGAGAAGCCGGCGCTGTACGCGTGAGAAGAGGGACCCGGGGCCGAGCCCCGGGTCC